>NZ_WIVR01000169.1:0-681 GCF_009600525.1 Pseudomonas sp. FSL R10-1350 | reverse complement strand
TGGTGAGCGCACCAGTGCTGGCCGTGCTGCTGCCAAAGCTAAAGGCGTTCGATTCGGCCCAAAACCTGTTTTAACCCCAGAACAGATCGCCCATGCACGACAGCTGATCGACGGGGGGCAATCGGTTTCCGAAGTTGCACGGCTCCTAGGCGTTCATCGAGCCACGCTATACCGCGCACTGCCTCAATAGGTAGAACGGGAGAGACAGGATGAACAGCACGGATTCGGTACCGCGATTTATTGAGCCGGGCGACGACCAGGACGAGTGCCTGGCGCTGCCGCTCTACGTCACCCGCCAAGTCGATGACGAGACCCGGCGCGCTCAGGAGGCGCGCAAGCGGCTGTTGGCGGCTGCTGTACTGCAGTAGCAGAGGACCGACGCCTTAAACAACGGCTGAGCGTATGCAAAACAACCCCAAAAGAACGGTAGAAAAAGGCACGAGAACGGAAAAAGAACAGCAGGCGCAACGGATTAAGTCGGCTGAATAGGCGGGCAAGATAGGTGAAGTAGGCCTACCGGCCCACTTCACAGCTTGTCCATTCGCCTGCGGCTCAATGGAAAGTTTCGCGGGCGCGAAATGGTTACTTGGCCATTTGGGCACCAGTTGTATAACAAGTGCTATACAAAATTCTCCAGGTTTTGTGGGCTAAATCATTTGTTTTGTATCACAACTGTATAGC
>NZ_WIVR01000168.1:0-742 GCF_009600525.1 Pseudomonas sp. FSL R10-1350 | reverse complement strand
GATGCACGACCTAGGCAAGGCCGCGATGCCGCTGGAAGTGCTTAACAAACCAGGCAAGCTCACCGATGCCGAGTTCGCCATCATGAAGCGCCACCCTGTGGAGGGCGCAAAGATGCTGCGCGCAGGCGGGGCCGAGCCCGGGGTGGTGGACATTGCCCTGCACCATCACGAGAAGATCGACGGAACCGGCTACCCGGATCGCTTGGCCGGTGACGCCATTTCACTCCTGGCCCGCATGGGCGCAATCTGCGACGTCTATGATGCCGTGACGTCGGAGCGAGCCTACAAAAAGCCGTGGGACCCGTCCGCGGCGATGCGGCAGATGGCCAAGTGGGAGGGCCATTTCGACAAACGCATCTTCCACGCCTTCGTCAAGGCCGTGGGCATCTACCCCGTCGGCTCCTTGGTTCGCCTGTCCTCTCAGCGTCTGGCCGTTGTCGTTGAGCCGGGAATGGAATCACTGCTGACTCCCAAGGTTCGCGTGTTCTTCTCGCTACGCTCGAGAGAGCCGATCCCGATGCAGACCATCGACCTGGCGGCCACGAGTTGCAAGGACAGTATCACTGGCCCCGAAGACCCGACGCTCTGGAACTTCAAGAACCTCGACGACTTGTGGATGGAATAGCCCCCACAAAACGACGGCCCCGTGAGGGAGCCGTTGAACATCGTCGAGCGATGCCCGTCCAGGGAGGGATGGCCGAGCTCGATTCTCCAGAAGGTAGCTGGTGACACGAGTGTTGAG
>NZ_WIVR01000167.1:0-782 GCF_009600525.1 Pseudomonas sp. FSL R10-1350 | reverse complement strand
ATCCTCTTTCGCTTTCTTAGCGGCTTTTTCTGAAGAAGCAAGCTCGCTAAAAAGATCACAACAAATATAACCAAGCTTTTTACTGCGGTCTTCAATTTCCTCCATAACACAACTCACAATTTTTTCGCAATAGTATTGCTCGCAATAAGTATATGCGTTAGAAAGAAAAATAATTTCATCGCTTAAAAATTTCAAACAAACATCTATATAAGTATGTATTTCTTTCAAGGAATCAAAATTTATCAATCCAGTTTTCTTAAAATCAAGATCCATGTGTTTGGCTAAAAAGAAAGGATCGATAACTTCTGCGACACAACTTTTATTCCCAAGAGATGCATAATAATTCATTGAATATCCGCCGATTTTATATATCACAACTGCCAGTTTATTAAATTTTATAGCTATGAATAGATAAACCTAAAAAACCATACGTTCACGTAAAGCCATCACTCGTGAAGCCGACAGATCACGAATATCCTCATTGTGAAAAATCAGGTGCGCTCGGTGCGGCTTGGTTTCCTCATCCCCAAGCTCCAAATCCTCCATTAGAAACTGATGCTTACCCTGGTAGGTCGCCGCGAGGTCAGCCGCCAAGCTGCGTGCGGCTTCTCCAGGCGTAACTATGGCCCAACCGATGATGTCAGACAGCTGTTCGGCTGGTGATCGCGGTGTCACGCCCTGAGCGGCGTTGCAGGCAAATTCGTTATAGAGCTGCGCGCCCAGTTCCGGATCGTCCGCAGGATTTCCCGGGCACAGCCGCGGCTCCCAGGGAAGCACGTAGG
>NZ_WIVR01000166.1:0-809 GCF_009600525.1 Pseudomonas sp. FSL R10-1350 | reverse complement strand
ACAGGCGCTGGCCAAGCGGCCGCTGCACCGCCGCGTCCACCACCGCCCGGCCGATGTCCAGCAGGTTGTGGTAATCGACCCCGGAAGGGCAGGTGGTTTCGCAATTGCGACACGACAGACAACGGTCCAGATGCGCTTGGGTTTTGCGGGTGACGTCGTTGCCTTCCAGCACTTGCTTGATCAGGTAAATCCGCCCGCGCGGGCCGTCCAGTTCATCGCCGAGCAATTGATACGTCGGGCAGGTGGCATTGCAGAAACCGCAGTGCACGCAGGACCGCAGGATGCGTTCGGCTTCTTCGGCACGGGGCAGTTGCCGGGCCTCTTGGCTCAAAGTGGTTTGCATGGCTCAAAGCTCCGCGTACAGGCGCCCGGGGTTGAAAATACCCTTGGGGTCGAGTTGTTGCTTGAGATTGCGGTGGTAGCGCATCAGGGCTGCCGGCAACGGTTGGAACGGGCTGTCAGTCAGGCCGGGTGTGTAGCAGGTCGCATGCCCGCCCACTTCTTCAACCACACGGCGGATAAAGGCCGCATCGGCATCCGATTTGAGCCAGCGCTGGGCGCCGCCCCAGTCGATCAACTGCTGGCCGGGCAGGGCCAGTGGCGCGGTGTTGTTGGGCAAGGACAAGCGCCACAGCGGCTGGCCTTGAGCAAAGTAATCCAGGCGTTGCTCGTTCAAATCCGCCCAATAGGCGGCGTCCAGCAACTCGCCGCCCAGCCTGTCATGGGCAGCCGCCACCGACCCTTCGCCGCCTTCAAGGCGAAGGGTCGGTGGCGGCTGCCCATGACAGGCTGGGCGGCGAGTTGCTGGA
>NZ_WIVR01000165.1:0-818 GCF_009600525.1 Pseudomonas sp. FSL R10-1350 | reverse complement strand
TATCACAACGGCCACTCGACGAATGTCCGGCGGCAACGCTGCCGAAACGCTTGCGTCCGTACCTGCTGATGTTCGATGCCGAAGGCACGCCGACAGGCCTGCATGCCGATCGTTACGAATTCTGGCTTTACCGTCAGGTCAGGAAACGCTTCCAGGCGGGCGAGCTCTACATTGACGACAGCTTGCAGCACCGGCATTTGTCCGACGAGTTGGTTTCGATGGACGAGAAAGCCGCCGTGCTCGCGCAGATGGACATCCCCTTCCTGCGGCAGCCGGTCAGTGCCCAGCTCGATGCACTGGCGGCCGAGTTGCGTGCGCAATGGGTGGCGTTCAATCGCGAGCTGAAACAGGGCAAGCTGACGCACCTGGAATACGACAAGGACACGCAGAGACTGACCTGGCGCAAGCCCAAGGGGGAGAACCAGAAGGCGCGCGAGCAAGCTCTCTACGAGCAACTGCCATACTGCGATGTCGCCGACGTGTTTCGCTTCGTCAACGGCCAGTGCCAGTTCCTGTCGGCGCTGACACCATTGCAGCCACGCTATGCGAAGAAGGTAGCCGACGCCGTCTGTCTGATGGCGGTGATCATTGCCCAAGCCATGAACCACGGCAACCAGGTTATGGCACGTACCAGCGACATCCCGTACCACGTCCTGGAGAGTACCTACCAGCAGTACCTGCGCCAGGCGACGCTACATGTGGCCAACGATTGCATCAGCAACGCCATCGCCGCACTGCCGATCTTCCCGCATTACTCGTTCGACCTCGATTCGTTGTACGGTGCCGTTGATGGGCAGAAATTCGGCGTCGAGCGACCA
>NZ_WIVR01000164.1:0-888 GCF_009600525.1 Pseudomonas sp. FSL R10-1350 | reverse complement strand
CACCAAACCGGGGCGAGGCGTTCGTCGTGTGAATTACACGCCACTGGCTGTGCTTGCTGGGGTGACGGTGGCAACGGTGGCGGCCTTGCTGGGCTATCGCGTTGGAAAGAAACGAGGGAAAGGGGACTGATAAATCGGTCTTAGCCCCTCCCCTTGGTGTCCAACCGCTCTGTAGGCCTCTCAGGCGCCGCTGGTGCCGCTGGTTGGACGCCAAGGGTGAATCCGCCTCGATACCCTGATTACTCGCTTCCTGCGCCCTCTCAGGCGGCGATAGGGGACTGGTAAAACGGGGATTGCCCAGACGCCTCCCCCGCCCCTTCAGGGGCACAAATGCGACCCCAACGGGGCCACGTAGTGGTGCGTTTTTTGCGTTTCCACCCTTTTCCCTTTTAAACCTTTTAGGCCGTCTACAGGCCACGTAATCCGTGGCCTGTAGAGTTTAAAAAGGGACGGATTTGTTGCCATTAAGGGACGGATTTGTTGTTAAGAAGGGACGGATTTGTTGTTGTAAAGGGACGGATTTGTTGTATTGTGGGACGCAGATACAGTGTCCCCTTATACACAAGGAATGTCGAACGTGGCCTCACCCCCAATGGTTTACAAAAGCAATGCCCTGGTCGAGGCCGCGTATCGCCTCAGTGTTCAGGAACAGCGGATCGTTCTGGCCTGTATTAGCCAGGTGAAGAGGAGCGAGCCTGTCACCGATGAAGTGATGTATTCAGTGACGGCGGAGGACATAGCGACGATGGCGGGTGTCCCTATCGAATCTTCCTACAACCAGCTCAAAGAAGCGGCCCTGCGCCTGAAACGGCGGGAAGTCCGGTTAACCCAAGAGCCCAATGGCAAGGGGAAAAGACCGAGTGTGCTGCTTATCGGCTGGGTGCAAAC
>NZ_WIVR01000163.1:0-894 GCF_009600525.1 Pseudomonas sp. FSL R10-1350 | reverse complement strand
GTATCGAGAAGAATGATGCGCTTCTTGGTAAAACAAGTGACATTCCTTGCCTTAGGCTTATCTAGGCAACAAGAACAGGCTATCAAATAGGTGCGCAGACAAAGGCAAATAAACACAAAAATACATCTTCTGAGGGTAAGGGAAGGGTCAGATGAAGATTGGACTGCGCCAGATGGAACGCCATTAATAAAAACTATAAGCCTTAATATTAGTAGTATATCACCCCCTAGAATAACTTCATTTTCTCCAGGTGTTGATAAATCTTGGCTAGAATCCCAGCCTGGGCTGGATTTGGAGGGGATAGACCAAAAATTGGGTATGGCACTTAACGATGAAGTATTTATAGCTAATGAGGCAACAGGTAGTAGAATTTCACTTCATACACTAGCTGGCTTACTACCTGTTAAATTTCCAGGTATCACATATGGGAAAGGGGTGTACAGCGAGGATCTAAATGACTCATATTTAGAATATGAAGGTGGTGGTATAAGGTTAAAAATCAAAGGATACAAGCTTGCGTATGAGTACCACGAACCCGTAAATGTCATGTCAGTTATTGATTATTCTAAAGAGCTGCTTGGTATCGTTCAGAACTATTCGTCAGGAGATAAGAAAATGGTGTTTAGGGAAGGCATGGTAAAATAAGAATATACTGAAAAAACCCCTCTATTCTAGGGGTTTTATCGCCACTATTCTTGTCTGTGCATCTAATGATTTACTTTAATAACTGAATTTAGTTCTATATATTTTTCTATCTGACAAGGTAATTACTAGATTTTTGTAATTAGTCTTTTAAACTCATTAGAACCTTGGCCATCCTCACCTAGAACAGCCAGTCGCTCAGCTGGTCGTGTCAGAAAGTTATCCAGTAATGATAGTAGGGCTGCACGTTTT
>NZ_WIVR01000162.1:0-844 GCF_009600525.1 Pseudomonas sp. FSL R10-1350 | reverse complement strand
TGAGCGTCTCGTGGGCTCGGGAGGCGTCTGTCAGGCTGTTCACGCCACCAGAGGTGGCGGTTTATCCGAGCAGCTTTTGGCTGCTCGGGATGCGCTACCATGCGATTTTTTAAGGAGCCATCTCATGCAGCGTTTGGTAAAGCCGTCGGATTACGTCCTGCAGGACGTTCTCGGCCAATCGATGTATCTGATTCCCTGGGAGCCCAGGCTCTGCCCGGGCAACCCGGCAGAAGATCCCGAGGTTGGCGCACAGCTTTACAACACATTCGTCCAGGATCAGGCCAAGGGTGTTGTACCCCGGGCCCCCGCCCAGCAGATGAGCGACATTCTGGATTGGGTTTTCGAAACGGCGGGCGAACCCGCCCGCCGCCTAGCCGCTGACCTGGCGGCAGCGTACCTAGGCAAGCACTCCTTCCTGATCGATGACCTGGAGGATTGGGACGCTGAAACCAAGTCGCACCGGGCGTGCCTGGTTTTTCATGGCGAGGACATTGGGGGACTTTCAGCTCGAACAGTCATGAAATTGCGGGCTCGAGCCGCCGCCGGATTTTAGCCGCTAAAATATCGTTCGACCGGTTGTTGCTACTAGCAACACGGGAGAGCATAACGAATAGAAAGGCCCCCCCGGCCGGCCGCCTGACTGACTGGCTGATGCGCTACGCTGGTCGCATCTAATGACCAAGTTAAGGAGTACTTATGAGCTTTGCCCATATCGGAGAAATCAAGGAAGTGAGTGACTTGAGCGAAGCCAATCAGTTGAGCGAGGCGGGGCTTGAGCTGTTGCAAATCGTCCCTGGCTGGTCCGCTGACAACAAGCCGTGCACGCTGTTTTATTTTGGTGTGC
>NZ_WIVR01000161.1:0-972 GCF_009600525.1 Pseudomonas sp. FSL R10-1350 | reverse complement strand
GCGTACCAAGGCGTATTATCTGCGCGAAATCATCGATCATGGCCTGACTGACCTTGAGGATTACTACCTCGCGGCTGAAGTCCTGGAGCGAGTCCGTAAAAATACAGAGGTCGTTCACTCTGCTGCGGACGTAAGGAAAGACCTTGGCCTGGACGATTGATTACACCGACACGGCCAAAACACAGTTGCGGAAGCTCGACAAGCAGTCAGCGAAGCGCATTCTTGACTTTATGGATGAGCGGGTGTCCAGCAGGGATGATCCGAGAACTACTGGCAAGGCGCTAACAGGCCCATTGGGTGGCCTGTGGCGGTATCGCGTAGGAGACTTCAGGGTAATCTGCGAGATACAGGACGGCGCCTTACGGATACTGGTTGTACAGCTTGGCAACCGTCGAGAAGTTTACCGCTGAAACCAACGTAACCCGCTGTCGCGTCCAGTTGAAGTACACCTCAACTGGTGTCATTTTCAGAAGACGATTGCACCAATTGACTGGGTTTGACGGCTGTTGTGCAGGCGGCTCCTGACAGCCCAGTATCAGCAGTCGTCCGCACCAAGCTCGTTTATGCTCAATACTCGTGTGCACCGTATTGAGGTCTGAGCATGGAATCAGACACACCACGAATTACCGAGCGAGGAGTAGCGACCCTGCCCGGCGAGGCATGGGAACTGGCCCGCCTCCCTGGAGCAGTTGCGGGTTACGTTTGCCAAGGAGCAGATTCCCCTGGAATTTCTATCACATTAAGAGCCTGAAGAACCGTTTGCATGTCTTAGACTAGGTGACGGGTTAAGTGACAAATTTTGACGACCAGCGCTTCCTGAGTCACTCTGTCACATAATCGAACGTATATGTGACAGGTGAAGAGATGTTGATCGGCTATATGCGAGTGTCAAAAGCGGATGGATCCCAATCCACCGATCTGCAGCGCGATGCACTGATCGGCGCCGGGGTGAGTCCTTCACATCTCTACGAG
>NZ_WIVR01000160.1:0-1093 GCF_009600525.1 Pseudomonas sp. FSL R10-1350 | reverse complement strand
TCCGGCTTTGCCGGGCGCGCACGCGGGTGAATTTTCGAGACAAGCCCGTCCAGGGCGAAGGGGAGGAAAGAGGGTGGCGAATCGCGCAGCGATTCAGAACCCTAAAGGCCTTCCGGGGCGCTCCCCCGGGAGGTTTGGTCGGCCCGGAGGGGCGGCCACGGAGCCCCATAGGGGTGACGGCACTTTGCTGTTGGTTTCTATTGTTTTGGCTCTTGGCCGTTGTATTGCGCGACCTATTGTTTGGCCTATTGCAGCGGCAATAGGTGAGCCATACAAAGCGGTCACGCTTTCGGAGTCGATACACGCTCAAGGAATGCCTCAAAAGCAGTGTCTTCTGCTTCCCGGCGAGCACGTCGAACAGGCTTTAATGGGTCTGCATCTCGCTCATTTCGACGACGATCATAAGCCGCCCGAAACTGCTCCCAAGTGATCTCAACGCCATCTTCGTTGAGCAGTTCAATCACGCGTTTATCCATTCTGCACTGCATATCCTTACCCTCTCTTTTTGAGTGTCGAAGGCTGATATTCGTCACCCAAATAACGATAGAACCGATCCAAGTAAGGCAAGCCATCGAGCGGTTCATCGAGCATCGATTCAGGAATCTCAACTCCGCGGAATAGGCCAAAACTGTTCAGCAGGCGTTTCCCCTTGAGGATCTGCGCAGCGTGCCAGTTATCGGCCAAAGTCAGGTCGGAGAACTTCACGGCGTACTTGAACACCTCCATAAAGCCTTCGACTGGATCGCCCAGGATAGGCCTGCAATCCACGACCATGCTGTCGCCGGTGATCTTGTGCCACTCGGCGCTGAGGTCAGTTTGTGATGGCTGAGAGGTAGCCAAAATGATCATGTGGCAATGCGGATGCCAGCCCTTGCCCTTGTTGGTCAGCTCAAGGGTGTAAACAGCCCCCTCGGCTCTGCAAAGCTCAGTCCAGGGCGCGCCGCGAGTACCTGCGTTGAAGTCTCGGCGATGGTGCATTAGACGTTTGAGGGAGTGGCTGAGGTGAGCTTGCCGCTCGGCAAGATCAGGGCCGTTTCTAACGGTCAGGGTCAGGAGGTATGGGCGTAGATCCGGACGCTCTGTCTGGATAACC
>NZ_WIVR01000015.1:0-90858 GCF_009600525.1 Pseudomonas sp. FSL R10-1350 | reverse complement strand
TTGGGGGATGCTGAAGATACTCGCTGTCCTGTTTGCTGCGCGACAGCGCGGCGTCGAAGACGGGGCGGCCCCTCTTATGGAAAAGAAGACACCCCACTACACCCTTAAGTGCATCCAGGACGACGTAAAACGGCTGGGAGCCGTGGCGTTTACCAAAAGTGCGCTGGATGGTGGGCGCATGCTGGGGCTAACACTTGCCCAGATGCTTTGGGTGATCGCGTCTCTGGAGCGCAGGCTCTTGTACAAATCAATGTCGACTTACGCAGACCCCAAAGTCTGGCAAGACGTCTACCACGCTCAAGCCTACGGCTTGGCCCTGTACATCAAGGTGACCTACCGTCCCGGTGGAGGGCCGCCCGTCATTGCCTTCAAGGAAAAAGACTGATGAGCAAGCATGATTGCTACACCTGTGGCGCACCCAACGCGATGCACCCGTTCAAGGGCCGCGATTTCACAGTGACGTTCAAACAATTAACCCGCCACGTGCCCAATCTGGCAGGCGAGCAATGCAGTGAATGTGCTGAGGTCGAGTTCGATGCGCCCAGCGCAGAGCGTTATGCCCAGGCAGGTGATGAACTGATCGAGGATGCCAAGCGGGTCGTGGCAGACGAGATGAAACGTATCCGGCGTAAATTGCACTTCACCCAAAAAAGCGCAGTGCAGTTACTGTCCGGCGGCGGCCACAATGCGTTCAGCCGCTATGAACGGGCCGAAGTCGAACCGCCCAAACCGCTGTTTGTGTTGATGCGCCTGCTCGATCGCCACCCGGAACTGGTCAAAGAGCTGCACGCGATTTACGAATGCGCGGATATCAATGCGCTGTTGGAGCAGAAGCAACAACAGCGCGAGAAAACACGTTAACCCCTCTGTAGTCGCGTTAGCATCAATGCAGAATTTGATTCAGGAACAGTTTGGTCCGGTCGTTCTGCGGGTTGTCGAAGAAGTCATTCGGCGCGGCCTGCTCGACGATTTCACCCTTGTCCATAAAGATCACCCGGTTGGCCACGGTCCGGGCAAAGCCCATTTCGTGGGTCACGCAGAGCATGGTCATGCCGTCTTCGGCCAGGCCGATCATGGTGTCGAGTACTTCCTTGACCATTTCCGGGTCGAGCGCTGAAGTCGGCTCGTCGAACAACATGATTTTGGGCTTCATGCACAGCGCACGGGCAATCGCCACCCGCTGCTGCTGACCACCGGACAACTGCCCCGGAAACTTGTGGGCCTGCTCCGGAATACGCACGCGCTGCAAGTAATGCATGGCGATTTCTTCTGCCTGGCGCTTGGGCATTTTGCGCACCCACATCGGCGCCAACGTGCAGTTTTGCAGGATGGTCAGGTGCGGGAACAAGTTGAAGTGCTGGAACACCATGCCGACTTCACGGCGCACGGTTTCGATCTGCTTGATGTCGTTGGTCAGCTCAACCCCATCCACCACAATGCGCCCTTGCTGATGCTCTTCAAGGCGATTGAGGCAGCGAATGGTGGTCGACTTGCCCGAACCCGAAGGCCCGCACAACACGATCCGTTCACCCGCCTGCACGTTCAGGTTGATGTCCTTGAGCACGTGAAACTGGCCGTACCACTTGTTAACGTCCTGCATTTGAATAATGCCTTCAGGGCTAGCAGGCTTTTTAATTGCTTCACTCATATCCAACTCCTACTAACGCTTGTGGCCAGTGTCCAGCTTGCGCTCCAGATGTATGGAGTAGCGGGACATACCGAAACAGAAAATCCAGAACACCAGGGCAGCAAACACATAACCCTCGGTCGCCATGCCCAGCCAGGTCGGGTCGGCGGCGGCTTGTTTGACGCTGTTGAGCAGGTCAAACAGGCCGATGATGATCACCAGGCTGGTGTCCTTGAACAGGGCAATAAAGGTGTTCACGATGCCGGGAATGACCAGCTTCAGGGCTTGCGGCAAGATCACCAGGCCCATGCTGCGCCAATAACCCAGGCCCATGGCTGCCGACGCTTCGTACTGACCTTTGGGAATGGCCTGAAGGCCACCGCGCACCACTTCGGCCACGTACGCCGACTGGAACAGGATCACCCCGATCAGCGCCCGTAGTAGCTTGTCGAAGTTCATGCCTTCAGGCAGAAACAACGGCAGCATCACCGAGGACATGAACAGCACGGTGATCAGCGGCACACCACGCCAGAACTCGATGAACGTCACGCACACCACGCGAATCGCCGGCATGTCCGAGCGACGCCCCAATGCCAGCAAGATGCCCAATGGCAGTGCTCCGGCGATGCCCACGGTGGCGATCACCAGCGTCAGCATCAGGCCGCCCCATTGGCTGGTGGCGACGGTGGTCAGGCCCCAATGTCCACCGTGCAGCAGGCTGTAGGCGAGGATCGGGTAGATCACTAAAAAGCTCAGCCCATAAACCGCCTTGTGTTTGAAGCGCGAAATAAACAACGGTGCAGCACCAAAGATGGCCAACAACACCGTCGTATCGACGCGCCAGCGCAACGCTGCCGGGTAATAGCCGTACATGAACTGGCTAAAACGCTGCTCGATAAACACCCAGCACGCACCGCTTTTGGTGCAATCAGCCCGGGTCGTGCCCACCCAATTGGCGTCAAAGAGCGTCCAGCTCAGCAACGGCGGCACGATCAACCAGACCAGGTAGAGCGCAAACAGCGTGAGCAAGGTGTTGAGCCAACTGGAAAACAGGTTCGCCCGTGCCCAGGCAACCACGCCAATCCGGTTGCCCGGTGGCGGCATATCAGGTTTGAAAACATGCGTCGTCATGGTCGCGCCCTCACCGTTCGATCAGCGCAATGCGCGTGTTATACCAGTTCATCAGCAGCGAAATGCTGATGCTGATCGCCAGATAAACGCTCATGGTGATGGCAATCACTTCAATCGCTTGCCCGGTCTGGTTCAGGACCGTACCGGCAAACAGCGAAACCATTTCCGGGTAGCCGATACCTGCTGCCAACGATGAGTTTTTCACCAGGTTGAGGTATTGGCTGGTCAGCGGCGGAATGATCACTCGCAGCGCCTGCGGGATGATCACCTTGCGCAGCGTCGGCCCTGGGCGCAGGCCCAGCGAGGCAGCAGCTTCGGTCTGGCCATGGCTGACCGACTTGATGCCCGAACGCACGATCTCGGCAATAAAAGCTGCGGTGTAAACCGTGAGAGCGATGGTCAGCGCCAACAGTTCCGGGATCAGCACCCAGCCACCAACAAAGTTGAAGCCCTTGAGCTCGGGCATTTCCCAATGCACTGGCGCACCCACTACCAGCGCGCACAGCCCTGGAATCACCAGCAACAGGCCCAACGCGGCCCAGAAGGTGTGAAACGCAACACCGGTGGCTTCAAAGCGTTTTTTCGCCCAGCGCACCATCACCACCACCGCCACAATCGCCAGCAGCACACTGATCACAAACGGCCAGAACGCAGGTGTCGCGATGGCGGCCGGCATGTTCAGGCCACGGCTGCTCATGTAAAAAGTGTCGGCAAAATTGTGGCTGTTACGCGGCCCCGGCATGGTCAAAAAGACCGCGAAGTACCAGAACAGGATTTGTAGCAACGGCGGGATATTGCGAAAAACCTCGACGTAGACCGTCGCCAGCTTGTTGATCATCCAGTTCGGAGACAAACGCGCGACGCCGACAATAAAGCCCAGAATGGTCGCCAGGACCACGCCAATCACCGACACCAGCAGCGTGTTCAGCAGGCCGATTACAAAGACCCGGGCGTAGCTGTCGGACTCGGTGTAATCAATTAAATGCTGCGCAATGCCAAACCCGGCACTGCGGTCCAAAAAGTCGAAACCCGAGGTAATCCCCCGGTGTTGCAGGTTGGTCTGAGTGTTGTTGAACAAGTACCAACCCATGAAGACCACCAGCGCGACGGTGATGATCTGAAAAACCCACGCACGCACACGTGGATCGCCAAGGCTGAGCCTGGGCTTGGGTGCGCCGACTTTTGTCTGCATGAAATGCCCCAGTAAAAAATGGATCAAAAACAGCACCCGGTGGTTGGCCCACCGGGTGACAGGGCTTATCAGCGCACAGGCGGTGCGTATTGAATGCCGCCGTTGTTCCACAAGGCGTTCAGCCCGCGGTCAATGGCCAGAGGGGTGCTTTTACCGAGGTTTTTCTCGAACACTTCGCCGTAGTTACCGACCTGGCTGACGATCTGTACAACCCAGTCCTTCGGCAGTTTCAGGTCTTTACCGTATTCGCCATCCGCACCCAGCAAACGGGCAACGTCCGGGTTTTTGGTCGACTTGGCTTCAGCCACGACGTTTTTAGAGGTGATGCCGGCTTCTTCAGCGTTGAGCATGGCAAATAAGGTCCAGCGCACGATGCTGAACCAGTCTTCATCACCCTTGCGCACGACCGGGCCCAGTGGCTCCTTGGAAATGGTTTCTGGCAAGACGATGTAGTCGTTCGGGTTGGCCAGCTTGCTGCGTTGTGCATACAGCTGGGACTTGTCCGAGGTCAGCACGTCGCAACGGCCGCTCTCAAGGGACTTGGCGCTTTCGTCAGAGGTATCGAAGGTGATCGGGGTGTATTTCAGGTTATTCGCCCGGAAGTAATCCGACACGTTGAGCTCAGTGGTGGTCCCGGCCTGAATGCAGATGGTTGCACCGTCCAGTTCCTTGGCACTTTTCACGCCCAGCTTGTTGTTGACCAAAAAGCCAACGCCGTCGTAATAGGTCACGCCGGTAAACAACATGCCCATGCCCGCATCACGGGAACTGGTCCAGGTGGTGTTGCGCGACAGCACATCCACTTCGCCCGATTGCAGGGCAGTGAAGCGCTCCTTGGCGTTCAACTGGCTGAATTTGACCTTGGTGGCGTCGCCAAATACGGCAGCGGCGACAGCGCGGCAGACATCGGCATCGATCCCCAAAATCTTGCCGTCTTTGTCAGGCACCGAGAAACCCGGCAAACCGTCGCTGACACCACACTGCACGAAGCCTTTCTTTTTAACGCCATCCAGTGTTGCGCCGGCATGAGCGAAACCCGTGACACTCAACACCACAGCGGCGGTGGCCAGGGCCAGGGTGGATTTCAACTGCTTCATTCAAACCTCCAGTCTTGCTTTGTTGTGTTTGAACAAGACCCGCCGCCCCCTTGTGAGGCATTGTTGACCCGTGTTGGCTTTTTATGGGGCCAAGCGGCATAAGCCTTGAGCGATGGATATATCGCACTCGCCTTCAAACTGAAGCGCTCACTTGAGCTGTTGAATTCCTTGTCTAACTTCACCCGTCAGGTGTTTTGCTGCCCCACCCTCGCCTGTAGCCTGTTAGTGTTACCCGCGAAGATGCTTCAGCTAACGTCACTGTGCTCATAGCAAGGCCCGTACCACTGTGGCGATTTATGCGTCTCGATATGTTTCTTTAGGTAAAACGTTCAAGCAGGCGACATCTTCTTTAAATTTGAAACGAACACGCACTCTTCTTGCGCACGCTTTTTGCGCGAGCGCCCAATAATGGAGCAGCCATGACCGAACCTCTGATCCTTCAACCGCAAAAGCCCGCAGACGCTTGTGTGATCTGGCTTCACGGCTTAGGTGCCGACCGCTACGACTTCCTCCCGGTGGCCGAAGCACTGCAAGAGTCGCTGCACACCACGCGGTTTGTTTTGCCCCAGGCGCCGACCCGTGCAGTGACGATCAATGGCGGATATGCCATGCCCAGCTGGTACGACATCAAGGCCATGAGCCCGGCCCGTTCGATCAGTGAACAAGAACTGAACGAATCGGCAGACACCGTGGTTGCGCTGATCGAAGAACAGAAAAGGGCCGGAATAGACGCCAGCCGAATTTTCCTCGCCGGTTTTTCCCAAGGCGGCGCCGTGGTCTTCCATACCGCCTATCTAAAATGGCAGGGCGCATTGGGTGGCGTACTTGCCCTCTCCACCTATGCCCCAACCTTCAGTAATGAGCTGGAACTGTCCGCCAGCCAGCAACGCACGCCGGCTTTGTGCCTGCATGGCCAATATGACGAGGTCGTCCAGAACGCCATGGGCCGTACCGCGTATGAACACTTGAAGCGTTTGGGTGTGAGCGTTACATGGCAGGAATACCCGATGGGGCACGAAGTGTTACCTGAAGAAATTCGCGACATAGGTACCTGGCTGACCGGGCGCCTGCGCTAAAAACGAAACATCCAGTCGTTTACTACGCCGAGCACGCGACTTGCATTACACTGCCCGGCGTACACTCCTTAACCAACTGATGAGATGACCGTGCTCAAAGCACTCAAAAAAATATTCGGCAAAAGCGAGGCTGAGCCGCTCGCGCCAGCGTCCATGACTCCCCCCAGCAGCCCCAGCCCGCGAACCGACGCGCAACAGCCTGGCCGTTCTGCACCTGCACCCGCCGCGGTGTCCACGCCCGCAGCCACGCCCGCACCCGAACCTGCGCGCACAGAAAAACCCAAAGCGGCCAAACCACGGCGTGCACCTGCGCCAAAGCCTGTGGTCATCCCGTGGAAACTCGAAGACTTCGTGGTTGAACCACAAGAAGGCAAAACCCGCTTTCATGACTTCAAGCTCACCCCTGAACTGATGCACGCCATCCAGGACCTGGGTTTCCCGTACTGCACGCCGATCCAGGCGCAAGTGCTGGGCTACACCTTGAGTGGCCGCGATGCCATTGGCCGCGCCCAGACAGGCACCGGCAAAACCGCCGCGTTTCTGGTCTCGATCATCAGCCAGCTCACCCAAACCCCGCCGCCCAAAGAGCGCTACATGGGCGAGCCGCGCGCGCTGATCATCGCGCCGACCCGCGAACTGGTCGTGCAAATCGCTAAAGACGCCGCCGACCTGACCAAATACACCAACCTCAACGTCATGAGTTTCGTGGGCGGCATGGACTTCGACAAACAGCTCAAGCAGCTGGAAGCCCGTCACTGCGACATTCTGGTGGCCACACCGGGCCGTCTGCTGGACTTCAACCAGCGCGGCGAAGTGCACCTGGACATGGTTGAGGTCATGGTGCTCGATGAAGCTGACCGCATGCTCGACATGGGCTTCATCCCGCAAGTACGCCAGATCATTCGCCAGACGCCGCCGAAGGCTGAGCGTCAGACCTTGCTGTTCTCCGCGACCTTTACCGAAGACGTGATGAACCTGGCCAAACAATGGACCACCGACCCTGCGATCGTTGAAATCGAAGCGCAGAACGTGGCCAACGAATTGGTTGAGCAACACGTGTACGCGGTGGCGGGTGCTGACAAATACAAACTGTTGTTCAACCTGGTGAACGACAACGGCTGGGAACGCGTGATCGTATTTGCCAACCGCAAAGACGAAGTGCGGCGCATCGAAGAGCGCCTGGTGCGCGACGGCATCAATGCTGCGCAACTGTCCGGCGACGTGCCCCAGCACAAACGCATCAAGACCCTCGAAGGCTTTCGCGAAGGTAAAATCCGCGTGCTGGTGGCGACCGACGTCGCGGGTCGCGGTATCCACATCGACGGCATCAGCCACGTGATCAACTTCACCCTGCCCGAAGTACCGGACGACTACGTGCACCGTATTGGCCGTACAGGTCGTGCGGGCGCAGCGGGTGTTTCCATCAGCTTTGCCGGTGAAGACGACTCGTACCAGTTGCCGTCCATCGAAGAAAAGCTGGGCCGCAAAATCAGTTGCGAAACACCGCCGACTGAACTGCTGCGCCCTGTGGTCAGAGCGGTACGCAAGCCGCATGATCCGAGTGAAACGGCTTAAAACGTCAGCCCCGACGTCTGCATAAGGGGCGGGTTTTCGCGATCTTTTAAGCCAAAAGATCGCGAGGCGAGCTCGCTCCTACAGTGGTTTTTTAAGAATTTCGCACTGCGGGCACACTGATTTGCCTTCGCTCAACGCCAGCATTTGCGTTGAAGGCGCTAGCGACATGCCCTGCATGGGCGCCACCTCCCCCGGCAACAACGGCACCGCAGGCAGGCCCGGTACGGGCAAGCCGCCCAGCAATATCGGGCAACTGGCGTAGATGCCCGCCGCACCAATCAATACATGCTGCCCGCCCGCCATCAGGGTGATGTTGGCCCCGGCCTGCAAGACCACCCGCGCCCCGGCCTTGATATGCACGTGCATCCCCGCTTCAGCCACCAGCGCGCCGCCCACCACGGTGTGGCTGCTGACGGCCACGGCCAGGTGGTCGTTGGCCTTGAGCTGGACCTTGCGGTCCAGGCTGACGGTGCGCTGTTCTTCTGCCTTGAGCACCGAGACGCTGTTGCCAGTGACGGTTTCTTCGCGCTTGCCCTCGATCTGCAAGCGGCTGTCGTTTTTGATGTGTTGTTGCAGATCGCGCTGGGCGTGGAGGTAGATGTGCTCCAGACCTTTGCGGTCTTCGATGCGCAGTTCGTTGTAGCCGCTCCCACCTGGAGTGCTGCGGCTACGTAATACGCTTTGGGTTTTGTTGGCGGGCAATGTGAGCGGGGTCGGGTTGAGGCTGTTGGCCAGGCAACCGCTGATGATGGGCTGGTCCGGGTCGCCGTTGAGGTAACCCACCAGCACTTCCATGCCCACGCGCGGGATGGTCACCGCGCCGTGGTTGTCCCCCGCCCAACTCGACGAGACGCGCAGCCAGCAGCTGCTTTGATCGTCATCGATAGCGCTGCGGTCCCAATGAAATTTAACCCGCACCCGGCCGTACTCATCGCAATGGATCTCTTCCCCCACCGGCCCGGTGACGCGAGCCGTTTGGCTGCCGATCAGGCGCGGCTTGGGGAAGACGGTTTGCGGGCGGTAGGTCACCGCCTCTGGCGTGGCCTGGAAGGTGTTGCGATAGCCTTGGCTAAAGCCGCCTGCGTCAGCCTGCGCCGTGTTGGCGCCATACTCTTCCAGCACTTGAGGCTGCTTGCCCTCGTGCTGCACGCCAATCAACAGCCAGCCGCTATTGAACGTCGCGTTGGGGTGCCCGGTCATCGGCAAACAGTGCCCCGAGCACAGGCTCGGTTGATTGCTGCTGCCGCTGGCCTGGCAGTAGCCGGTTTGATGGTGCTCAAGTGTGCGCTGGCTTTGCCGTTGGCCTTGGGCCGTTTCAGTGAAGCGCCCCGGATAGCTGTAGTTTTCAAGCGCGCGCTCGTTATGCTCAGCGCTGCTACCTGCCTCCAGCGTGCGGCTGGCCTGCTGAAAGTCATAATCGCGGCGAAACGTACGGTTGGTGCTGGCCTGCAAGCGCAGTCCAAAGTGATCGATGGACGGCTGCGAAGCAACCATGCCCGCACGGTGTACGTAGGGCGTCGGTTGGTTGAGCGAGGTAAACGCTTGCTGCTTGTCGCCGAACACCAGGTGATGGCCGTCTGGCGAGTGCCGAAAGTGGTAGTGGAAGCCCTCTTCGAAACACAGACGCTGAATAAAGCGCAAATCGGACTCGCCGTATTGCACGCAATAATCCCGTGGCGTGTAAGACGAGAACGAATTGAAGGTGTAGGCGTTGCCGAGAATGCCGTGCTCTTCGAGCAAGGTCTCGATGATCTGCTGCACGGTTAAATGCTGAAAAAATCGGTAGTTGGTGCGATGGGCCAGGTAGGCCAGTTGCGGTTCCAGTGTCAGGCGATAGTGCGTCAGCCGCGTACCGGGGCTGCTGCGACCCATGCTGGAAATATGCCCGTGGATCCCCTGCCCCTGGCTGTCAAATGCGAGAAACGCAGGCTGATGCAGCCATGCCTCGAGGTCCAGGTCTGCGCGTGCGCTGACCAGTTCAAGTTCAAAGGCATAAGGCGTGCTGATGGCTTCATTGCCCGTGAAGGCCAACACCTGAAGCTCATGGTCGGCGCCCTTGATGCTCAGGCTAAAACGGTTGTTACGGGCTGAAATGGCCATCCGTGAATCCTTCCCGACAGAGAGGCAGGCACGCTAACGGATGAACAGGAATCGACGCTGTAGGAGACTTCTGAAAAAAATAAAAGAAATCACGCCGTGTCCGGGCTGCGATCTTTTATTCCCGAAAAGATCGCAGCCTTCGTGCCTCGGCAGCTCCTACAATTCGGAGAATGAGCGTTGCCAGCGCTTAGCGGCGGCGTCGTCGCTGGCCCGACCTTCGACCCAGCGCGGGCCGTCGGCGGTCTGTTCTTTCTTCCAGAAGGGTGCGCGGGTTTTCAGGTAGTCCATCACGAACGCGCAGGCATCAAAAGCCGCCTGACGATGGGCGCTGGCCACACCAACAAAGACGATGGGCTCGCCCGGCTCCAGTGCCCCGACCCGGTGCAGCACATCGAGGCTGAGCAGCGGCCAGCGCTGTTGCGCTTCGACCACGATTTTGGCCAAGGCCTTTTCGGTCATGCCGGGGTAATGCTCGAGAAACATCCCCGCCACGTCGCGCCCGTCATTGAAGTCGCGCACATACCCCACAAAACTCACCACCGCCCCCACACCCAGGTTGGCTGCGTGCAATGCGTTGACTTCTGCGCCCGGATCAAAGGCGGTCGTTTGCACCCGAATGGCCATGGCTCAGCCCCCGGTCACGGGCGGGAAAAAAGCCACGGTGTCACCGTCTGTCAGCGGTTCATCGAGCTTGCACAGTTCTTCATTGCGCGCGCACATCAGGTTGGCTTCGGCCAATACCTGCCACGCATCGCCCTGTTGCAACAGGTGCTGGCGCAAGTGATCAACAGAGGTGAATTGGCCGTCGACCGAGACGTTGTCCAGCCCCAGCGCCTCACGGTAGCGGGCAAAGAAGTGCACGTGGAATGTCATGACGCGTCTGCCTGAAAGTGCCCGCTCTTGCCGCCGAGCTTTTCCAGCACGCGCACGTTTTCGATGGTCATGCCACGGTCGACGGCCTTGCACATGTCATAAATGGTCAAGGCCGCCACGCTGGCAGCGGTGAGGGCTTCCATCTCTACCCCGGTCTGCCCGGACAGTTTGCAGCGCGCGATGATCAACACTGCGTCGGTGCCTTGGGCGCTGAGTTCAACCTTGACGCTGGTGAGCATCAACGGATGGCACAGCGGGATCAGATCCGAGGTTTTCTTCGCCGCCTGAATCCCGGCAATTCGCGCCACGGCGAACACGTCGCCCTTGGGGTGGTCGCCATTGACGATCATGTCCAGGGTTTCAGCACGCATGCGTACCACGGCTTGTGCCACCGCCTCACGGGACGTCACCGCTTTATCGGTGACATCAACCATGTTGGCGCGGCCTTGGGCATCTAAATGAGTCAGCACAGGGAGTTCTCCAGACAAGAGCTGCCAGTGTAAGCCCGAGGTTGCGTTTTGCCCACGTATGCGACGGCCATCGACCTCACGAATACCGCGCATCCGAACATCGAATTGGCCGCCTGGCGGGTTTGCACGTACAACGTGCACATCGTTCAGAGAGGTCAAATCCATGCCATTTTTTATAGCCATTGCCCTGAGTTTACTGGCCGGCGCCGCCGTGCCGATGCAAGCCGGCAGTAACGCCCGACTCGGTGCCGTGCTCGGTCACCCGTTCTGGGCCACGGTCATTTCCCTGATGGTCAGCGGCGCGGCGATTGCCGTGGTGATGCTGCTGGTCAAAGTGCCCCGTCCCAATCTTGGCGCACTGCTGGGCGGCCCTTGGTGGATGTGGCTTGGCGGCCTGGCCGGGGTGTTTTACATCACCGTGGCGCTGATTACCGTACCGCGCCTGGGCGCGCTCAACTTCATCATGGCGGTGGTGGTGGGCCAGTTGATCATCTCGCTGGCGATTGATTACTTCGGCTTGCTCGGGCTGCCAAAAAACACCCCCAGCCTGCAAAAACTGTTGGGTGTGAGTGTGGTGCTGGCCGGATTTTTGATCGCTTCGCGCGGCTGATTATGGGTAGGAGCGAGCTTGCCTCGCGATCTTTTGATTTTTTAAAAGATCGCGAGACAAGCTCGCTCCTACAGTGAAATTTGGCGAAGCACACCCCGCAGCCAACGATGCCCCGGATCGTCGCTGAAACGCTGATGCCAAACTTGCACGTAGTTAAACGGTGCCACGTTCAACGGCGGCGGCAATCTGACCAGTGAATCGGCCAATGGCAGGCTGTCCAGAGTGCGAGTGGCAACCGTCAGGATCAGGTCCGTGTCGCCAATGACGCTCGGGGCTGCACTCCAATGTGGCACGTTCACCGCGACATGGCGCTGTAAGCCCTGGGCGCGCAACACGTTGTCGACTTCGCCCTGGGTGTTGCCGTCCATCGAAACCAGCACGTGAGGGCGTTGCAGATAGGTGTCGAGGTCCAGCACGCCACTCTCGGGCAGGACGCTGCGGTTGAGCAGGCAGGTAAAGGTTTCTTCGAACAGCACCTCGCTGCAGAGGAACTCAGGCAGCGTGGCGAAAACACCCAGCGCGAGGTCGATCTTGCCGTGTTCGAGTTGTTCGAGCATGCCCAGGCGGCTGTCCTGGACCACCACCAGCGAGATGCCGGGCGCCAGTACTCGGAGTTGTTCCACCAACTTGGGCAACACGATGGCAGCGCCGTAATCGGACATCGCCACGCGGAATGTGCGTTGCGATTCCCCCGGCACAAAGTCGACAGACTGACCGAGCAAGGTTTCGATCTGCCCCAGAATCACCTTGAGCGGCGCCTGAAGGTTTTGCGCCAGCGTACTGAGTACCACCTCGTTGCCCTGGCGAATCAGCAGCGGGTCATTGAGCAATAACCGCAGCTTGCTCAGCGAATGGCTGATGGCCGGCTGGCTCAAGTGCAAACGCACACCGGTGCGGGTTACGTGCTTTTCCGTGAGCAGCGCATCGAGCACCACCAGCAGATTCAAATCGATAGTGCGCAGTAACACCTTGGCAGCTCCTGATTAAACATGGCTGGCGCCACAACGAAACCGGGCGGCTCTAGGCCGCCCGGATCAAGGTTATGTCAGAAGTGTTAGAGATGCGACTCTGCGTACTCGGCCAGGATCGAACGAGGGACGCCTTGCAGGGCGATGTGCACACCGTTGGGGAAGTCTTTGAAACGCTCCGTCAGGTAGGTCAGCCCCGAACTGGTGGCCGACAGGTAAGGCGTATCGATCTGCGCCAGGTTGCCCAGGCACACCACTTTAGAGCCCGCGCCCGCCCGGGTGATGATGGTCTTCATCTGGTGCGGCGTGAGGTTCTGGCACTCGTCAATCAAGATCAGGCTTTGCTGGAAACTACGCCCCCGGATGTAGTTCAGCGACTTGAACTGTAAAGGCACTTTGCTGAGGATGTAATCCACGCTGCCGTGGGTGTTTTCGTCATCCATGTGCAGGGCTTCAAGGTTGTCGGTGATGGCCCCCAGCCACGGCTCCATCTTCTCAGCCTCGGTGCCCGGCAGGAAGCCGATTTCCTGATCCAGCCCTTGCACGCTGCGGGTACAGATAATCCGCCGGTAGCGCTTGCTGACCATGGTTTGTTCAATCGCCGCCGCCAGCGCCAGAATGGTCTTGCCCGAACCCGCCGCACCCGACAGGTTAACCAGATGAATATCCGGATCGAGCAAGGCGAACAGCGCCAGTCCCTGGTAAATATCCCGCGGCTTCAGGCCCCAGGCTTCCTGGTGCAGCAACGGTTCCTGGTGCATGTCGAGAATCAGCAGGTGGTCCTTGCGCACCTCTTTGATCCAGCCCACAAACCCTTGCTCATCAATGATGAATTCGTTGATGTGCACCGCCGGCAGGTTTTCGTTCATTTGCACCTGATGCCAGGTGCGGCCGTGCCCTTGACGGGTTTCGACCTTGCTCACGCGGTCCCAGAACGAACCGGTCATGGTGTGATAGCCGCGTGACAGCATCGACACGTCGTCAACCAGTTGGTCAGTGCTGTAGTCCTCGGACTCGACCCCACAGGCGCGCGCCTTGAGCCGCATGTTGATGTCTTTGGTCACCAGCACCACGTGCAGGCTCGGGTCACGGGCGTGCAGGTCAATCAGTTGATTGATGATGATGTTGTCGTTGAGGTTTTCAGGGAGCAGCGCATTAGGCTCTCTGCGCTTGTTCATCAGGATTGACAGAAAGCCCTTGGGGCCACTTTTGCCGCGCTGGATCGGTACGCCCCTTTCAACATCCTCTGGCGAGGCCACGCCCAGGGTCTGATCGATCAATCGAATCGCCTGGCGACACTCCGCTGCCACCAGTAGCTTGCCGGTTTTGAGTTTGTCGAGCTCTTCAAGCACCGTCATCGGGATAGCGACGTGGTGTTCCTCGAAGTTGAGCAAAGCATTTGGATCGTGAATCAGAACATTGGTATCGAGTACATAAAGGATTGGCTGGTTGGAAGAAGGAGTGCGTCCGTGATCATCCATACTCGGTCACCTTTGTGGGAGCCATTCGACGCAATACCGCAACAGTGCTGCGCCTCGAGTGACTGCCGAATTCATCTGTTTTCTGTCAGATGAATGCCCTGCCCGATGGGTCTTGGAAGACGCCACCTGTGTTGCAGGTTTCGGCGGTCTGTCTTGGTAATACTCCAAATCGTGTGACAAAAAAAAGTATTTTTACAGTTTGGCGGATTTATTTTTTTGACTGACGAATAGCCTTGGCGGCCTGCAAAATTGCTACTAGGCTCAATGATTACCTGACACAACGCTTGGGCATTTAATCCAGTATTGGCCTGCATCAGCGCGCCGAAAACACCACCTCGAAATCTCCCCCCACAAGGCCGGACGGTTCTCACAAAACGCCGGGATGCCCCCTACCCATCTTTCTTTTTGGCAGCACTAAGCTTCGTGACGCACCGGCTCATTACGACCTGCGCTCACTACTGTTTATGCCAAAGGAATCCGTATGACCCCTATTTCCAAAACCCTGGAACAAATGCTGCTCGAGATATACCAGGACGGCAGCGTGTCTGTGACTGAATACCGCCAGCTTCGCGACAACGCTGACGAGCGCATGTCGGCGGTCATCAACGAGTTTGGCCAGCACAACAACATCACCGCCTTCCAAAAAGCCATGGACGTCGCCATGCAACTGCTACAGCTGTCGGTCATTGATGCGAAAAAAGCTCAACTGACCGATACCGGCGAAGCCATCGTCAAAGATGCCGTAGTGTCACAAGTGGAATACCTTCGCGCAGGCTCAGAACTGGCCTTGCGCCTTTTGTAAGGGTTACAACAAAGCGCTCGCCCAATCGGGCGGGCGCATTGATCACTGAGCCCCCAAGGCCTCGCACTCCTCCCAGCCCAGCCCGCTCTGCACCGTCGCCTTGAGCAGCCAGGGCAATGCGCTGCGGACCTTGTCCTGGGTGTCGTGGAAGGCAATCAACCCATGGCGCCACAACAGCATCAAGGTCAATACGCGGTGTGCCGACTGCTCGGCCGTGAGGCTGCCGGCCAGGTCTTGCGAGTCAATGTTCCACAGCGCCACCTGCAAGCCCTGGGACTCAAAGAACGCCCCGCTGTCAGCCCGGCGCTGACCGTAAGGCGGCCGGAACAACGGCACGTAGTTTTGCGGCAACACCTGTTTCACCAGCGCGGTGCTACGCAGCACCGAGTCCTGCCAGTTTTGCCAATGACTGTGGGCCCGATATTCCCACTCTTGCACGCCTACACATTGACCTTTGTACAGCGCCCTCAGGGCCTGATCGGAGCTTTTGTCGAGGCGAGCTTTCAAGCTGTTGCCCAAGACAAAAAACGTCGCGCTCATGGACTGTTTGCGCAGGTAGTCAGTGAGCCAGTCGGTGGTGCCGCCGATGACCGTCGGGCCGCTGTCGAAGGTCAGCATGAACAGCCGGTCGTGCATGTCCTCGCCATTGAACTCCTGATCGCCCAGCAGCGCGATTTCGCTGCTGATTTGTGGCGACAGCGCGGCCAGACGCAACTGTTCATCCAGGTAGCGGTGGTGGAACACGGCACTTGGTTCGGCCCATTTCACGTAGAAAGAATCATCGGCCACTTCGAACTTGCCTGCCTGTTCACGCAGGCTGGCCATGTCTTCGACGTAATAACAGAACGAAGCATCCTGATCACAGCTTTGCTGGGCAAAGTTGTAATTGGCCAACAGGCGTTGCCACAGGCGCTGACGGACTTTATCAATCGCGTCCATATTGATGACCTTGAGGCCCAGGCGCTCTTTAAGGCCGTTCTCATCCAGCCCTTCGCTGACCAGCAGGGCGTGGGCGAACGTCAGAATCTCGGCACGCGAGGCGACATCGAACAGGGCCGGGCTGCTCAATGACTCTGGCCAGGTCGTACGGTCCAGCGTCGCCGGATCATTGGGCGCCGCCACTGCCCCCAGACACACCAGCCAGGCCGACAAAAAAAGAGCAATGCGCACAGAGCCATCTCCGTATAAAAACTGCCAGCACTATAACCGCTAACCCATTCCCCCGTAGGAGCGAGCTTGCCTCGCGATCTTTTGATCTGCCCCCTATCGCAGCCTTCGTGCCTCGTCAGCGACTACAGCGCCTTGTTTTTCAGGGCCTATCACCACCATAGGTGGAGTCAAACCGCTCAACCCCCTAGAATCGTCCGGACGCTAACAGGAGACGACCTCATGCTGATGGTGATTTCACCCGCTAAAACCCTCGACTACGAGACGCCGCCAGCCACTGCGCGTTTCACCTTGCCGCAATACCTGGATCACTCTCAGGAGTTGATCGAACAACTGCGCACACTAAGCCCGCAACAGATTGGCGAGCTGATGCATTTGTCCGACAAACTCTCGGGCCTCAACGCGGCCCGTTTCGGCAGCTGGACCCCAAAGTTCACCCCTGACAACGCTAAACAGGCGCTGCTGGCGTTTAAAGGCGATGTGTATACCGGCTTGAATGCGGTGGACTTCAGCGAGGCCGATTTCGACTACGCTCAAACGCATCTGCGCATGCTCTCCGGGCTTTACGGCTTGTTGCGCCCGCTGGACTTGATGCAACCGTACCGCCTGGAAATGGGCACCAAACTGGCCAATGCCCGGGGCAAGGATTTGTACGCGTTCTGGGGCACCCGTATCAGCGAGTGGCTGAATGAGGCGCTGGCCGAGCAAGGCGATGACGTGTTGCTGAATCTGGCCTCCAACGAGTACTTCTCGGCGGTAAAAAAGTCAGCCCTGAACGCCCGCATCATCAATACTGAATTCAAGGACCTGAAAAACGGTCAGCACAAAATCATCAGCTTCTACGCTAAAAAAGCGCGCGGCATGATGAGCCGTTTTGTGATCAAGGAACGCATTAACAACCCGGCCGATCTCAAGCAGTTTGACGCTCAGGGCTATCGTTACAGCGCTGAACAGTCAAAGCCCGATCTGCTGGTTTTCTTGCGCGACGAAGCTCCCGAGTAGAGGCGTAGCCATGTTTGTCGGCGTTTTACTCATCATTGCCTGGCTCGTACTGTTGCTGCGCTACCCGCGCAAGGCGTTTCCGGTGTCGCTGGCAGCGCTGGTCGGGTTGGCAATAGTGGCCGCCTGCGTGGCCTGGCAAGACAGCCGGGAGGCCGATCAATTGGCCCGGCTGGATCTGCGCATTGTCTACGACCCGGCACAATGTCCCGCAGACCGCCCGCTGCAGTTAACCCTGACCAACAGCAATGACGTGCCGTTAAGCGAGTTGTCCTGGCGGATCGCGGCGTACGCGCCGGGTGACACGGTCAACCTCGCTGACAACCAGTACACAGCCCCGCATTATCGTGGCCCCGGTGAGTTGCAAGCGGGCGCCTCGTGGCAAGACTGTTTGCCAATGCCGCCGCTGCGCACCGGGTATCGCGCGCCAAGCCTGGAATTTCGCGCTGAGCGCCTGCAAGGCAGCTTCTCCAATTAAGGATATTTCGATGCGCCGTGTTTTGATTACCGGGTGCTCCAGCGGCATCGGCCGCGCCATGGCCGATGCGTTCAAGGCGGCGGGCCACGAAGTGTGGGCCAGCGCCCGCAAACCGCACGATGTCGAGCACTTGGCCGCCGCCGGATTTATCGCCCTGCAACTGGACGTCAATGATCCGGCAGCGCTGGCGCAACTGGCTGAGCGTCTGAGCCAGGAGACCGATGGGCTGGACGTGTTGATCAATAACGCCGGCTACGGCGCCATGGGCCCGGTGCTCGACGGTGGTGTTGAAGGCCTGCAGCAGCAATTTGAAACCAATGTGTTTTCAGTGGTTGGCGTCACCCGCGCATTGTTTGCCCAACTGCGTCGCAAGCACGGGCTGGTGGTGAACATCGGCAGCGTGTCCGGCGTACTCGTCACCCCGTTTGCCGGTGCTTACTGCGCCTCGAAAGCAGCGGTACATGCACTGAGCGACGCCTTGCGCATGGAACTGGCGCCGTTCGGTATCCGCGTACTGGAAATCCAGCCGGGCGCCATCAACACCCAGTTTGCGAAAAATGCCAGCGATCAGGCTGAGCACTTGATCAGCGAAAACTCCCCATGGTGGCCGATGCGTGAAGGCATTCGTGCACGGGCCAAAGCCTCGCAAGACAACCCCACCCCCGCCACCGCGTTCGCCACAGCCGTACTCAACGCCGTAGACCGCCCAAAACCACCCCATCTGCTGAGGTACGGTAATGGCAGCCGCGCTCTGCCGCTGCTCGCCGCGCTGGTGCCGAGCGGGCTGCTGCAAAAAATTCTGATGAAGCGATTTGGCTTGAATCGCTAACAGTCGGCCAACACATCAAAGCACCGGAATTAATAGGGCTTATATCGAAAGAGCATGAAGCCCTATGACGGCTGGCCCGCGTTTTAAACCCACGTTAAACACCCAATTAAACAACGCCCTCGCCCCATCACGAACAGCTGCAAAGTTCTTTATTGACGGCTTATTCAATAAAACAAAATTGTTTGAATCGACACTTCAGAGGTGATATTAAATCGCCAATAGACTATGTTCAGTCTCGATCAGTATTCATATTGCTGCACGCGGCAGTCGATACCGCGTACGACACAAGGAGTCAGAAAATGCCTGATAAAACAACGCGTCTCACCATTCTTATTGACTCTTCGACCAAGCAAAAGCTGGAGATCCTGTCTGAAGAAACAGACCTGACCATCTCGCAAGTCATCAGAAAGCTAATAAGAGACCACCTTCATCAGTATGAGAACAAAACGATTAACACCTCTAACAACCGGGAGAAACTAGATTCGTCAACCCATGCTTAATATATAAATAGGACTAATACTTTAGCATTAACTCATTAATACTCTTTACACAGGTTAATAGTATTACTTATTTAAAAGACTGTTTTCAGATTGAGCAAGGAATGCCCCATATCATTGGGGCTCCCGTGGTCACAGTACGATTCCCTACCGCTCACGCAGCGCTTCGCGCGCGCGATTCATTGGCTTGATCAAGTAGTCGAGCACGGTTTTGCGCCCGGTCTTGATGTCGACCGAGGCGATCATCCCCGGCACGATCGAGAACGTTTTCCCGGCCTTGTTTTTCAACACATCGGCATCGGTACGAATAAACACGCGGTAGTAGAAGACCTCGGGTTTGGCTTCGTCCTGAATCGTGTCCGGGGAGATGGTCACGACTTTGCCGTCCATCCCGCCGTAGATCGAGTAGTCGTAGGCGGTGATTTTGACCTTGGCCACCTGGTCGGGGTGGATAAAGGCGATGTCCCGTGGCGAAATGCGCGCTTCGATGAGTAGCTGTTCATCCATCGGCACGATTTGCATCAGGCGGCCGTTGGGCGGGATGACGCCACCGATGGTCGTAACCTCGATGTCTTTGACGATGCCGCGGACCGGCGAACGCAAGGTCAGGCGGGTCACGGAGTCGGAGCGCCCGCGCATTACCGAAGACAGGGTCTCGACGTCGGCGTTGGCTTTGGCCATCTCCTCTCCGGCGTGCACCATGTAGTCGGAGCGCGCCTGGGTCAGTTTTAACTCCAATTCGGCTTTCTGGCGCTTCAGGCGCAGCACTTCGACGTTGCTGGCCGCGCCGACCTTGGCCAGGTTCTCGGTAATTTCAAGCTCGCTGCGCACCAGCGCCAACGAAGAGCGCACCCCCGCCAGCGATTCATCCAGGCCCTTGCGCCGCGTGGTGTACAAGTCGGTTTCGGCGCGGATCAAGGCCGGGTAGCCCTTTAGCTCATCGGGGAACACCAGCGGCTTGTTGTTCACCTCGGCCTGCAAGCGCACCACGCTGGCCAGGGCTGCCCGGTACTTGGCCGCGCTTTCATCGAAGTTGGATTCACTTTTGGTCGGGTCGAGCTTGGCCAGGGTTTGCCCGCTCGCCACGATATCGCCCTCACTGACGTTCAATTCGGTGACGATCCCGCCTTCCAGTGACTGAATAATCTGCTCGCGGGAGGTCGGAATGACTTTACCGGTGCCGTTCGACACTTCATCGACTTCAAAAAAGTAAGCCCAGACGCCAAACGCGATCAGCATCAGGCACACGTAACCGACCACCCGTGTCGCCCGCACCACGGTGCTGTCGTCGACACCATCGTGATACGGCCGGGTGCTGTCGTCTTCGCTGGCCAGCAGCGGGATTTTCTTCGGCCCTTTTGGCCCATGGGACGTTTTATTGTTCATGTGAAGGTCCTTGAGCGCGACGCTATCCGTGGCTGCGGGTTCATTGCGCGGCTTTCTGTGGTTTGGACAGTCGTGCTATGGCGTTGTCTTTGCTGTCATCAACGACGATCCGCCCGTTGTCCACGACAATGATCCGATTGACCAGGCTCAAGACGCTCATGCG
This sequence comes from Pseudomonas sp. FSL R10-1350, assembly GCF_009600525.1. Taxonomy (NCBI): domain Bacteria; kingdom Pseudomonadati; phylum Pseudomonadota; class Gammaproteobacteria; order Pseudomonadales; family Pseudomonadaceae; genus Pseudomonas; species Pseudomonas sp. FSL R10-1350. The sequence goes on along the minus strand of NZ_WIVR01000015.1, from coordinate 70,337 downwards.
GTGGGTGGCAATGATCAAGGTGCGATGACCGGCCCATTTGTCCAGGTTCTGGATCAGGTTGCGCTCGCTCGCTTCATCCAAAGACGCCGTGGGTTCGTCCAGCAGGACGATATGCGGCTGGCGAATAAACAGACGTGACAGCAACAAGGCCTGGCGCTGCCCGCCCGAAAGCCCCAAGCCGCCCTCAAGGATCAAGTGGTCCATGCCATCGGCAAACTTGCTGACGAACTCTGCGGCGCCGGTGAGCGCCAGCGCGTTGAGGATTTCGCTGTCGGTGGCGTGGGGTGCGCCAAGGATCAGGTTGTCGCGCAAAGTGCCGTGAAACAGCCGGGAGTTTTGTGTGAGCAGCCCGACGTCGCGGCGCACGTCCGCCGGGTCAATGTGCCCGAGGGCAACGCCGTCCAGGCTGATGCTGCCCTCCTTCAGATCGAGCATCCCGGCCAGCGCCTGAAGCAATGTCGATTTGCCCGCACCATTGCGCCCCAGCACGGCAATACGTTCACCCGGCTGGATCTTCATATCCGCCACAGTCAACGCGGGCGCAGGAGAATCGCTGGAGTACTGGAACGCCGCCTCATTGAGCACATAATCGCCGCGCACCACGGGCAAATGCACCCGCTTGCTGCCATCGGCATGATCCACCGGCAACTGCATGATCTGGTTAAGGCTTTGCAGGGCGACTTTGGCCTGCTGCCAGCGCGTGAGCACGTGGGTGAGTTGTGCCATAGGCGCCATCATGCGGGACGACAGAATCGACGCAGCCACCAGGCTACCGGTGGTCATGTCGCTGGCCATGACCATCGGCGCGCCGAACACCACGACCACGGCAAACACCGAACCCTGCACCGTGTTGCTCCAGGACACCAACGAGTTGGTCAGCATGCGCAACCGCAGGTTGGCGTCGGCGCAACTGGCGTTGTAGTGGTTCCACTGCTGCTGGAAACGCTGCTCGGCTTGCAGCGACTTGATATCGTCCAGCCCCTGGATCGTTTCCACCAGCATGGCGCTGCGCAACGAGCTTTCTCGCATCGACTCGTTGGCCATGCGCGCCAGTTTCTTTTGTGACATCAGGCCCGGCACCACCATCAACACCACCGCGAGGATGGGGATCGCCACCAAGGACCCGGCGATAAACCAGAAGATCACCAGAAACAGCAAAAAGAACGGTAAATCTGCCAACGCCGTGGCGGTGCTGGAAGTGATCAGGTCGCGCACCTGTTCCAGTTCTTTGATCTGCGAAATAAACGAGCCGGTGGACTTGGGCCGCACGCTGTTGCGCAGGCGGATGGCGTGGCCGAACACCAAATCAGATACGCGCAGGTCGGCACGTTTGCCGAGCATGTCAGTGATGCGCACCCGGGTCAGGCGCATCATCAAATCGAACACCAGCGCCAGCACCACGCCGCCAAACAGCACGTACAAAGTGGGCATCGACTCGGCCGGAATCACCCGATCGTAGACCTGCATCGAGAACAGCACCCCGGCCAGCCCGAGCACGCTGGTGACCAGCGACGCCAGCATCACGTAGCTGTACGGGCGCAAGTCCCTCAGCACGATGTTTCGGAACCAGTCCTTCTCGTAGGTTTTTATATAGTCATCGATGCGCGCATCGCGCACCGCACGCATGGGGCGCAGCACCACGATTTTGCTCGCGTGGGCGATCAGTTCCTGACGCGAGATACGGCTTTGCAGGCCCGCGTCACCGCTGTAGGTGATGCCCAAATCGTCATCGTCGCCCAGGGTTTGCAAGACACCGACCTGACCATCATCAAACTGCAGCACCAACGGCATTTGCCGCTGCATAAGAGTGGTTGCAGTGAAGTCGACAATCACACAGTTAAGCCCCGCCTGGCGCGCCATCAGCCGCACCACCTCCTCGACGGTCTTGCCTTCTGTCCATTGCACGGCGAGGCGCACGCTTTGTGCGGAACACTCCAGCCGGTAGTGCCGGGCAACGAGCAGGACCGCGTCCAGCCACACTTCATAATCCAGCGGAGCGGAATGATCAGGCGCCGTTTCAGCGGGTTGTTCGGCAGCTTGCGTGTCGGCCTCAAGCATCACGGTATCGTTCATGGTCGGATCTCCACGCCTTGGATCGAGCTGTTATCCAGATGGAAGGCTGTGCGCAATCCGCCGGTGTTGTAGAGGCAATCAATCTTCAGGCGGCGCAGGTCGGACGCGGTGTTTTCACGGTCCATGCGCGCCTGGTGGATTTCCTGCTCGGCATTGAGTAAATCAAGCAGCGGCCGGGTCCCCAGTTCCAGGTACTGCTGGCGATACAGGTCGCGGGTTTCAGAGATGCTGCGCTCACGAAAATCCAGGGTCGAAAGGCGTTGGGTGAGGCTGGAGATTTGATCCCGCGCCTCCAGCAGCCCTTGGCGCACTGAAAGCCGTGCGGCGTCGTTTGCGTACTGCGCCGTGCGCAGGGCTTGTTCGGCAGAGGCTTTGCGGGCGTTGATCGCACCGCCCTGATAGATCGGCATTTTCACGTTCAGAAACACCCCGTAGCGTGTTCTGTCGCGGCCGTTTTGAACGTTGTTGTCGTTGCTGTCCAGGTACTGGGTCAGCTCCGGGTCCAAAGACAACGTGGGCAACGCTTCGGCCCGCGCATTGGCGATTTGCGCCACGGCATCGACCTGCTGCGCCTGGGCGATCAACAACGAAGGGGTCACGGCCTCATCGGGCACCACGCCTTGGCAAGAGTGCTCCAGGCTGTCAGGAAACCCCGGCGTGACGCTGACCGGCGCCTGCGAGCCAAGCAAGCTGCTCAATGCCCCGCGCCAGCGGTTCAATTGCGCCGTGAATTGCAATTGCGTTGCCATTGCCGCTTCGACCCGTGAGCGCGCCTGAATCAAGTCAGAACGCGTACTGGCGCCCATATCGCTGCGCTTTTGCGCCAGGTCGGCAATCGCCGCCAGGCCATCCACTTGCTCTCGGGCCAGCCTCTGCAAGGTTTGCGCGCGCTGTAACTCAATCACCGAAAACGAGGTTTCCCGGGTCACCTGATCGACCGCCAGCAACACCGCCGCCTGGCTGCCGTTGACGCGGGCAAGGGCGCTGTCGACGGTGCTCGATACCTTGCCAAAGTCATAGAGCATCTGTGACATCGACAAGGTGAACGCCTGGCTTTCGCCGCTGCCGTTCAAGCCACTGTCGTAGCCCGAGCGCAACCCGCCGCTGATTTGCGGGTAGTAACCGGAACGGGCAATGGTCACGTTCTGTTGCTGCTGATACAGCTTGCCGATCGACTCGGCGATAGCTGGGTGCCACGCCACGACCATTTGTACCGCGCGGGTCAGGTCGAGGGTGCCCGGAACAACGCGTTGCGGGGGGATCGGCGCACTGACGCCCATTGGCCCTCCCGGTAAATTAGTGCCCAATTGACTCGGGCTGATGGTGCTGACGCTTTCGGCGTCGTCATACATCGATTTGGCCATGACCCGTTCAAGCAACAGCGGGGTTAACGCAACGGCACAAACCACAACCGACAACTGTTTAACCAGCGTTCTATGCCTCAAATCCAGCCCCCAGATGAGTGTTGGCCTGCAAAAAAGGCGCACTCAGCGAAACAACATTGGGGTATCACATGCACGCCTTGGCTCAGGTGTGCACGCAACAATGGATCGTTACTCGCAGCCCGCAACGATCCATCATTGCAATACCGTTAGTACACAAAACCGGGCCTTTGAAGGCCCGGCGAAAACGTTGTGGGTTAAACCACGCTGATTCCGTTCTGCACCCACAGTTGGTGGGTTTTATCTTCCTCGCTAGTGTAGATCACGTATTCAAGACCGTTCTCAACCTGAGCCACTCCCGATGACCAATTGCCGGTCAAATGCACACTGTCGTTGTCATCGCCCTGAATCACCAACCGGTCCGCTTCAGGCCCGGTGATGGACACCAGGTCTTCGAGGCTCAGCGTCAGATCAACAGCGCTGACGTGGTTGAGGTCGATGGCATCGATGCCGCTGACCTTGCCAATCAGGCTCGCCAGATTGATCGCAGCATCGCCCCCTTCCCACAGCAACCCATCGGTCCCGGCAACGTTGTCGACGTGAGTGAAATCGGTGTCGGCAACCACCGCATGATCCCCGTGTTCACCCGTGGTATGCCCCTCTGTTGCAGCCACGTGGTCGACGGCGGCGACATGCTCCTCCACGGCCAGTGCGGCGAACGACGTGGCGGTCTTGGCCGGTGCGCCCGGGTTGGCGTCGTCCCAGACCTGAGGACGGTCTGGAGAGTCGAGACGGATGTACAGCTCAGCCGTGTCGGAATTGCCTGTCGGCGAGGTGAGTTTGTAGGTGAAGTGATCCACCTGCCCCACGTTGCTCGCCGTCAGGCCGGCATTCGGCGTGTAGGTGTATTTACCATCGGCGAACAGGGTCAACGTTCCGTATGCCCCCGCAACCACCTTGCCCTCGCCCCCGGCATTCACGAACACACCCTTGTCCAGCACACTGATCACCGTGAGCACAGAACCCAGCTTGTCAGGACCGGTCAAGGTACTGGACAGCACATTGCCGGTGGCCGGAGTGACTGTGCCGACAACAAACTTGTCCAGGTAAGTGGGCGTGAGTTTCTGGCTAAAGGAGACTGTAGTATTCGGTGAGGCCGCAACACTGGTCGACGCTTTAACCCGATATAAACCAGCATCCAGATCTTTAAAGGTGTGGGATGTAGTGGTGAAGCTCTGTTGTGGTACTGCAGTCCACGCGCCGTTGATGAATTTTTCCAGGGTCAGGGTTGTGCTACCAAGTCCCTGCCCTCCCGATGAAAATGTGGCAGAAACTGCAAGATCGCCCTTGGTATTGGCTCCTATGACGGTCTCCACACCCAGACTGCTTCCCGTGCTAATCACAAGGCCTTTCAAATCATAGCTAAAGCCCGGCAACGCAACCTGCGGCCCGACTTCCGGCAACAACTGGATTGCTGTAGAACCCACGTCATCATTAGCAACCGGAACAATAACGCCGGGGGCCGAAGGGTCGGTTGTGCTCCAAGTGAAATTGGAATCTGCGCTATCAATGCGCACATACAAGTTGGCTGTTGAGGAGCCCGCCGCATTGACCAGGTGATACTCAAACGAATCAACCTTGCCAAGATTGGCCGCATTGCCATTTGCCACGTACGAGTAATTGCCGTTGGCAAAGATCGTCAGTTGACCATATTGGCCCTGCAACACGGTCCCGGGCCCGGTCGGGATGTCCGCATCGACAAGCTTGCCGTCGACCATAACCTGAACCTTCGCAGGCCCGGCCGTGCCCGTAACGTCGGTTTTGCCATCAAAGCCCAGGTCGGTGATCACGTTACCTTTGATCGCTGGCCCGGCGTCAGCCGTGAAATCGGTGAGGCTTTGCTCGGTGACACTCAGTTTGGTCGTTGAGCTGGCTCCCACGGAGACCAGTGCCGGGTTCAGATCAAACGTGACGCGATAGTTCCCCGCAGCCAGACCTTCGACTTTCCCGCTGCCGCTAGATCCAAACAGCCCCAGCAAATCGAGCAAGCCGCCACTCAGGGAACCTTGCTGCACAGGCGTCCATCCGCCCTTGCCGTCATTCACTTCCAGCTTAACCTTAACCCCGCCGCCCAATAGCGTGAGCAAATCTCCCTGGCTAGCAGACAGATTCAAGGTGCCTGTTGTACCCGCTTTGATCGTGAACGTCTGCACATCCTGAAGTTTGGCGATAATCGAAATCGGGCCAATCGTCACAGCCGAATTGACCTTCATATCAGCCAACGGATTGTTGGTCGTCACCGGCTTGATCACTATCTCAGCAGTTGCCAGGTCGTTGGAGGCTTTAGGGGTCAGTGTTCCCGGCAGGCCAGGGTCAATCGCCAGATAGGTTGCCGGCAGGGACACGTTCTGCGCGGCATCCTTGAGGGTGACGTTGAGGGTTTCACCGGTGCTGCGTGGCTGATTCAGGATCACCGTGAAGTTACCTTGCCCGTTGACGGTGCCCGTACCGATGGTCTGCCCCAAGTAGTCTTTAACCGTCACCTGGCTACCCGCTTCACCCTTGCCGCTGAACGTCACGCCATCTGCGTTCAACGCAAGGTCGGTCGCAATGGCCGGTGGCGTGGTGTCGCCTGCAAGCACTGGCGCAGGCACCGAAACGTTGCCGGCCTTGTCGGTCAGGGTGACGGTGAGGCTTTCACCGTTTTTATGCGGCCCAACCAACAGCGCTGTAAACGAACCATTAGCCCCGACAAGGCCGGTACCGATTTGCACACCGGCCGCGTTTTTCACGGTAACGATGCTGCCCGCTTCGCCTTTACCGGTCAGCGTCAAACCATCGAGGCTGACTTTAAGCTCAGTCGGCGCCTGCGGTGCCGTGGTATCACCCGCCAACACAGGAGTCGGCAACGAGACGTTGCCAGCCTTGTCGGTGAGGGTGACGTTGAGGCTTTCACCATTCTTTTGTGCAGGGCTGAGGGTCGCGGTAAACGAACCGTCAGCGCCAACAGTGCCGCTGCCCACGGCCACGCCCGCCGCGTTTTTCACGGTGACGGTACTGCCCGCCTCGCCTTTACCCGTCAGGGTCAGACCATTGACGCTGACCACCAGGTTGGTTGGCGCCACTGGTGCAGTGGTGTCCCCGGCAACCACTGGCGCGGCCACAGAGACGTTACCCGCCTTGTCGGTGAGGGTGACGTTGAGGGTCTCGCCATTTTTTTGCGGTGTTAAGAGGACGGCGGCAAAGTTGCCGTCGATGCCAACCACAACGGTACTGATTTGCTGGCCTGCCGCGTTTTTCACGATAACCGTGCTACCCGCCTCGCCTTTACCCGTCAGCAACAAGCCATCGAGGCTGACTTTAAGGTCCGTCGCAGCAGCCGGTGCGGTGGTGTCACCCGCCACAACCGGAGTCGGCAGCGAGACGTTGCCTGCCTTGTCCGTCAGGGTGACGTTCAGGCTCTCGCCATTCTTTTGTGCAGGGCTGAGGGTCGCGGTAAACGAGCCATCCGCCCCGACGACGCCGGTACCGACTTGCGTGCCTGCGGCGTTTTTCACGACAACCGTGCTGCCCGCTTCACCTTTACCCGTGAGCGACAGACCATCCGCGCTCACAGCCAGGGTGTTCGGAGCCGCCGGCGCCGTGGTGTCGCCCGCCGTCACAGTACCCGGCAAGGACACGTTGCCCGCCTTGTCAGTCAGGGTAACGTTGAGGCTCTCGCCATTTTTTTGCGGTGTTAACAGGACGGCGGCAAAGTTGCCGTCGATGCCAACCACAACAGTGCCAATTTGCTGGCCCGCCGCGTTTTTCACGATAACCGTGCTGCCCGCCTCGCCTTTACCCGTCAGCAACAAGCCATCGAGGCTGACTTTGAGCTCAGTCGGTGCCGCTGGAGCCGTGGTGTCACCCGCCGTCACGGTGCCCGGCAAGGACACGTTGCCCGCCTTGTCGGTCAGGGTAACGTTGAGGCTCTCGCCATTTTTTTGTGCAGGGCTGAGGGTCGCGGTAAACGAGCCATCCGCCCCGACGACGCCGGTGCCGATTTGCGTACCGGCGGCGTTTTTCACGACGACCGTGCTGCCCGCTTCACCTTTACCTGTGAGCGACAGACCATCCGCGCTCACAGCCAGGGTGTTCGGAGCCGCCGGCGCCGTGGTGTCGCCCGCCGTTACAGTACCCGGCAAGGACACGTTGCCCGCCTTGTCGGTGAGGGTGACGTTAAGGGTCTCGCCATTTTTTTGCGGTGTTAAGAGGACGGCGGCAAAGTTGCCGTCGATGCCAACCACAACGGTACTGATTTGCTGGCCTGCGGCGTTTTTCACGATAACCGTGCTACCCGCCTCGCCTTTACCCGTCAGCAACAAGCCATCGAGGCTGACTTTAAGCTCAGTCGGAGCCGCCGGTGCCGTGGTATCACCCGCCGTCACATCACCTGCCACCGACACGTTGCCTGCCTTGTCGGTCAGGGTCACGTTGAGGTTTTCGCCATTTTTCTGTGGAGGGTTCAGGACCGCGGTAAACGAGCCATCAACCCCGACAACGCCGGTGCCCACTTGCGCACCTGCAGCGTTTTTCACGGTGACAATGCTGCCTGCTTCACCTTTACCCGTCAGCGCCAGGCCATCGAGGCTGACTTTAAGTTCAGTCGGCGCCGCCGGTGCCGTGGTGTCGCCTGCAATCACTGGCGTGGCCACCGACACGTTGCCTGCCTTGTCGGTCAGGGTAACGTTGAGGGTCTCGCCATTTTTTTGTGGCGAGGTGAGCACGGCGCTAAACGAGCCATCCAGCCCGACGATGCCAGTGCCAATCTGCACGCCTGCGGCGTTTTTCACCGTGACGATGCTGCCCACTTCGCCTTTACCGGTGAGTGCCAGACCATTGAGGCTCACTGCCAGATCGGTCGGCGCGGCCGGTGCCGTGGTATCGCCCGCCACCACCGGTGCGGCCACCGACACGTTGCCCGCCACATCGGTCTGGGTGACGCTGAGGGTTTCGCCATTTTTTTGTGGCAGCGTGAGGACCGCGGCAAACGAGCCATCCAGCCCGACAAGACCGCCACCGATCACCACACCCGCCGCATTTTTGACCGTTACCGTTGAGCCCGGCTCGCCTTTACCGTTAAGCACCAGACCATCGACGCTCACGGACAGGTTGGTTGGCGCCGCCGGCGCCGTGGTATCACCCGCCAGCACAGGGGCTGGCAGCGAGACGTTACCGGCCTTGTCGGTCAGTGTGACGTTAAGCAACTCGCCATTTTTCTGCGGCGTGTTGAGTGTCGCACTGAACGAACCATCCGCCCCGACAACGCCAGTACCAATGGCCACGCCCGCCGCGTTTTTCACGGTGACGGTGCTGCCTGCTTCGCCCTTACCGGTCAGTGCCAGACCATCAGCGCTGACTTTAAGGTCAGTCGGGGCTGCCGGTGCCGTGGTGTCGCCCGCCACAACCGGGGTGACCACCGAGACGTTGCCTGCCTTGTCGGTGAGAGTGACGTTGAGGGTCTCGCCATTTTTTTGCGCTGGCGTGAGGACGGCGGCAAAGTTGCCGTCGATCCCGACCACAACGGTGCTGATTTGCTGGCCTGCGGCATTTTTTACAATGACCGTACTGCCCGCCTCGCCTTTACCCGTCAGCAACAAGCCATCCAGGCTGACTTTAAGCTCGGTCGGTGCCGCCGGTGCCGTTGTGTCGCCCGCCACAACCGGGGTCGGCAGCGAGACGTTGCCTGCCTTGTCGGTGAGGGTGACGTTGAGGCTTTCGCCATTTTTTTGTGCCGGGCTCAGGGTCGCGGTCAGCGAGCCATCAGCCCCCACGGTGCCGGTACCGACTTGCACACCCGCCGCGTTTTTAACCGTGACGGTGCTGCCTGCTTCGCCTTTGCCGGTCAGGGTCAAGCCATCAGCGCTGACGTTAAGCTCAGTTGGCGCCGCCGGAGCCGTGGTGTCGCCCGCCACAACCGGGGTGGCCACCGAGACGTTGCCCGCCTTGTCGGTGAGGGTGACGTTGAGGGTTTCGCCATTTTTTTGCGGGGTATCGAGGATCGCGCTAAACGAGCCATCAACGCCCACCACGCCCGTACCAATGGTCACACCGGCCGCGTTTTTCACGGTGACGATGCTGCCTGCTTCACCTTTACCGGTCAGCAACAAGCCATCAAGGCTGACCGCCAGTCCGGTTGGCGCTGCCGGTGCGGTGGTGTCGCCCGCTTCCACGCTGACGGACGGAGACGAAAGGTCCAGGCTATTGGTCAAGGTGACGCCAAGGGTTTCACCGTTCTTTTGCGCAGTGTCGAGGGTGACGGCAAAGTTGCCGTCCACGCCCACAGTGCCCGTACCGATCACCGCGCCCGCAGCGTTTTTGATCGTCACCGACAACCCTGCTTCGCCCTTGCCACTCAGGGTCAGGCCATCCAGACTCACCACCAGGTCGGTTGGGGCTTCCGGTGCCAGGGCGCCCCCCACAATTACAGTGCCGACCGGGGACTCGTTACCCGCCGCATCCTTGAGTTGGACTTCCAGGGTTTGGCCATTGCCTTGAGCCGGGACCAGCACAATCGCAAAGCCGCCATCCGCCCCGACAAACCCTGTACCGACGGTTACCCCACCAAGACCTTTAACGGTCACGGCGGCGCCAGGCTCGCCTTTACCCGTCAACACCAGACCGCCAAGGCTGACTGCCAGGTTGGTCGGGGCATCCGGATTGGTGGTGTCACCGGCAGTGACCGGAGCGGCCAGCGACACGTTGCCGGCCTTGTCGGTCAGGGTGACGTTAAGCAGCTCGCCATTTTTTTGCGGCGATGTGAGTACCGCACTAAACGAGCCATCTTCACCCACGGTGCCAGCACCCACTTGCACACCCGCAGCGTTTTTAACGATAACCGTGCTGCCCGCCTCACCTTTACCGGTCAGCGACAAGCCATCAACACTGACTTTAAGTTCGGTAGGCGCCGCCGGTGCGGTGGTATCACCCGCTACAACCGCAGTGCTCACGGACACGTTGCCCGCCTTGTCGGTGAGGGTAACGTTGAGGCTCTCGCCATTTTTTTGTGCCGGAGCCAGGACCGCGATAAACGAGCCATCCAGCCCAACGATACCGGTGCCGACTTGCACACCTGCGGCGTTTTTCACGATGACGGTGCTGCCCGCTTCGCCTTTACCGGTCAGCGCCAGACCATCGAGGCTGACTTTAAGCTCGGTCGGCGCCGCCGGTGCCGTGGTATCACCCGCTGCCACAACACCCGGCAAGGACACGTTGCCCGCCTTGTCGGTCAAGGTGACGTTGAGGATTTCGCCATTTTTCTGCGGTGTATCGAGCGTTGCGGTTAACACGCCGTTAGCGTCAACAGTGCCGCTACCCACTTGCACGCCCAGGGCGTTTTTCACAATGACCGTGCTACCAGCCTCGCCCTTACCGGTCAGCGACAAGCCATCCGCGCTCACTTTAAGCTCGGTCGGCGCCGCCGGTGCTGTGCTATCACCCGCTGTCACCACACCCGCCAAGGACACGTTGCCCGCCTTGTCGGTGAGGGTCACGTTAAGGCTTTCGCCATTGTTTTGTGCCGGGGCCAGGATCACGGTAAACAAGCCATCAAGACCCACGATGCCGGTGCCAACCTGCACACCTGCCGCGTTTTTCACGGTAACGGTGCTGCCCACTTCGCCTTTGCCCGTCAGCGCCAGGCCATCGACACGCACGTCAAGGTCAGTCGGCGCCGCCGGTGCCGTGGTGTCGCCCGCCACAACCGGGGTCGGCAGCGAGACGTTACCCGCCTTGTCCGTCAGGGTGACGTTAAGCAGCTCACCATTTTTCTGCGGCGTATCGAGCACTGCGCTAAACGAGCCGTCAGCGTCAACGGTGCCGGTGCCGACTTGCACACCCAGGGCGTTTTTCACAATGACGGTGCTGCCCGCTTCACCTTTACCGGTCAGCGCCAGGCCATCGACACTCACCTTAAGCTCAGTCGGCGCTGCCGGTGCCGTGGTGTCTCCCGCAATCACCGGGGTGACTGCCGACACGTTGCCCGACTTATCGGTCAAGGTGACGTTGAGGGTTTCGCCATTTTTCTGCGGGGTATCAAGGACGGCGGTAAACGCGCCGTCCGCGCCAACGATACCGGTGCCGATTTGCACACCCGCCGCGTTTTTCACGATGACGATGCTGCCCGCTTCGCCTTTACCCGTCAGCGCCAGGCCATCGACACTCACCTTGAGCTCTGTCGGCGCCGCCGGTGCCGTGGTGTCACCGGCAATCACTGGCGTGACTGCCGACACGTTGCCCGACTTGTCCGTCAGAGTGACGTTAAGCAGCTCGCCATTTTTCTGCGGCGTATCGAGCACTGCGCTAAACGAGCCATCAGCGCCAACGGTGCCGGTGCCGACCTGCACACCCAGGGCATTTTTAACGATGACGGTGCTACCCGCTTCGCCTTTACCGGTCAGTGCCAGGCCATCGACACTCACTTTAAGGTCCGTCGGCGCCGCCGGTGCTGTGGTGTCACCCGCAATCACTGGCGTGACCGCCGACACGTTGCCCGCCTTATCGGTCAAGGTGACGTTGAGGGTTTCGCCATTTTTCTGCGGGGTATCGAGGATCGCGGTAAACGAACCGTCAGGACCAACGATAGCCGTGCCGATTTGCACGCCCGCGGCGTTTTTCACGGTGACGACACTGCCCGCTTCGCCTTTGCCCGTCAGTTCCAGACCATCAACGCTGACTTTAAGCTCAGTCGGCGCTGCCGGTGCCGTGGTGTCGCTCGCAATCACTGGCGTGACTGCCGATACGTTGCCGGCCTTGTCAGTCAGGGTGACGTTAAGGGTTTCGCCATTGGTTTGCGCAGCATCGAGGGTGATTTCGAAACTGCCATCAGCGCCCACAGGCCCGCTGCCTATCACTGCGCCCGCAGCGTCTTTGACCGTCACTGTGCTGCCGACTTCGCCTTTACCGCTCAAGGTCAGGCCATCAACGCTCACTTTAAGCTCAGTCGGCGCACCCGGAGCCGTCGTGTCACCGGCTACCACAGGGGCGACCGCCGACACGTTGCCTGCCTTGTCGGTGAGGGTAACGTTAAGGGTCTCGCCATTTTTCTGCGGTGTATCGAGGATCGCGGTGAACGAGCCGTCAGGACCAACAATACCGGCACCGATTTGCACGCCCGCCGCGTTTTTCACGGTGACCACACTGCCCGCTTCACCTTTACCGGTCAGTTCCAGGCCATCGAGGCTCACTTTCAGCTCAGTCGGCGCGTCGGGTGCCGTGGTATCACCCGCTATTACCGGGGTCGCCGTCGACACGTTGCCCGCCTTGTCGGTCAGGGTAACGCTGAGGGTCTCGCCATTTTTCTGCGCCGTGTTGAGGGTGACGGCGAAAGTGCCGTCAGTGCCTACGACACCCGTGCCGATTTGCACACCCAAGGCGTTTTTAACGATCACCGTGCTGCCCGCCTCACCTTTACCGTCCAGGGTCAGGCCATCCGCGCTGACTTTAAGCTCGGTTGGGGCTGCAGGTGCCGTGGTATCGCCCGCCGTCACGGTGCCCGGCAAGGACACGTTGCCCGCCTTGTCGGTCAGGGTGACGTTGAGGGTCTCGCCATTTTTCTGCGGAGTATCGAGGATCGCGGTAAACGCGCCATCAGCGTCAACGATGCCAGTACCGATTTGCGCACCGGCGGCGTTTTTCACGATGACGGTGCTGCCTGCTTCACCTTTACCGCTCAGGGTCAGGCCATCCGCGCTGACCGCCAGTTCAGTCGGTGCCACTGGCGCGGTGGTATCGCCGGCGATAACAGGCGTCACCACCGACACGTTGCCGGTTTTGTCTGTCAGCGTGACGTTAAGGGTTTCGCCATTGGTTTGTGCCATGTTGAGGGTGATGGCAAAGGAGCCATCCAGCGCCACAGGTCCGCTGCCGATCACAGCGCCTGCGGCATTTTTAACGGTGACGGTTGAGCCCGGCTCACCTTTACCATTCAAGGTCAGGCCATCAACGCTGACGGCCAGCTCAGTCGGGGCATCAGGCGCCGTCGTATCGCCCGCCACCACGCTGACGGAAGGTGAGGTCAACCCACCGACGCTGCTCAGGGTGACGCCCAGGGTTTCGCCGTTGGTTTGAGCGGTGTCCAGCGCCACGCTGAAGTTACCGTCAAGGCCTACGACCCCGCTGCCGATCACCGCGCCCGCTGCCGTTTTGACAGTGACGATGGCACCCGGCTCGCCTTTGCCATCCAGTACCAGACCATCAACGCTCACGCTCAGGTCGGTTGGCGCATCCGGTGCGACGGCATCACCGACAACCACAGGGCTGGCGGTCGAAATGTTGCCGGCCTTGTCGGTCAGGGTGACTTGAAGCGTAGAGCCATTGCTTTGGCCCGGGTCAAGAGCAACCTCAAAATTGCCGCCCGCGCCGACGACGCCCGTACCGACTTGCACGCCCGCAGCGTCTTTGACGATCACGATGCTGCCGACTTCGCCCTTACCGGTGAGGATCAGACCATTGCCGCTCACCGCCAGGTTGGTCGGTGCATCAGGCGCCGTGGTGTCGCCCGCAATCACTGGCGTGACCACCGACACATTGCCCGCCTTGTCGGTCAGGGTGACGTTAAGGGCCTCGCCATTCTTTTGCGCGCTGTCGAGGGTGATGGTGAAACTGCCGTCAGCCGCAACCGGCCCGGTGCCGATCACCTCGCCCAACGCATCTTTGACCGTGACGGTGCTGCCCGCTTCGCCTTTACCGGTGAGGGTCAGGCCATCAATGCTCACTTTAAGCTCTGTCGGGGCATCAGGTGCGGTGGTATCACCCGCGATCACTGGCGTGATCGCCGAGACGTTGCCCGCCTTGTCGGTCAGGGTAACGTTGAGGGTTTCGCCATTTTTTTGCGCACTGTCGAGGACGATTTCGAAACTGCCATCAGCGCCCACAGGTCCGGAGCCAATCACCACGCCCGCGGCGTCTTTAACCGTCACCTTGCTGCCGACTTCGCCTTTACCGGTCAGCGTCAGGCCATCAACGCTCACTGCAAGTTCAGTTGGGCCATCAGGTGCCGTGGTATCGCCTGCAATCACTGGCTTGACCGCCGAGATGTTGCCCGCCTTATCGGTCAGGGTGACATTTAGGGTTTCGCCATTTTTTTGCGCTGAATCGAGAGTGATGGTGAAGCTGCCGTCAGCCTCTACAGGCCCGGAACCAATCACTGCGCCCGTTGCGTCTTTAACAGTGACGGTGCTGCCCGCCTCGCCTTTACCGGTCAGGGACAGACCATCTGCGCTCACTTTAAGCTCTGTCGGGGCATCAGGTGCGGTGGTATCACCCGCAGTCACTGGCGTGATCGCCGAGACGTTGCCCGCCTTGTCGGTCAGGGTGACGTTGAGGGTTTCGCCATTGGTTTGTGCAGTGTCGAGGGTAATTTCAAAGCTGCCATCAGCGCCCACAGGCCCGCTGCCAATGACCGCGCCCGCTGCGTCTTTAACCGTCACCGTGCTGCCGATTTCGCCTTTACCGCTCAGCGTCAGGCCATCAACGCTCACTGCAAGCTCTGTCGGGGCCTCAGGTGCGGTGGTATCGCCCGCAATCACTGGCGTGACCGCCGACACGTTGCCCGCTTTGTCGGTCAGGGTGACATTCAGGGTTTCACCATTGGTTTGCGCAGCATCGAGGGTGATTTCGAAACTGCCATCAGCGCCCACAGGTCCGGAGCCAATCACCACGCCCGCGGCGTCTTTGACCGTCACTGTGCTGCCAACTTCACCTTTACCGCTCAGCGTCAGGCCATCAACGCTCACTGCAAGCTCTGTCGGAGCATCAGGTGCGGTGGTGTCGCCCGCGATTACTGGCGTGACCACCGACACGTTGCCCGCCTTATCGGTCAGGGTGACGTTCAGGGTTTCGCCATTGGTTTGTGCCGTGTCGAGCGCGATGGTGAAGGTGCCGTCAGCCTCTACAGGCCCGGAACCAATCACCGCGCCCGCTGCGTCTTTAACCGTCACCGTGCTGCCGACTTCACCTTTACCGCTCAGCGTCAGGCCATCAACGCTCACCGCAAGCTCTGTCGGGGCATCAGGTGCCGTGGTGTCGCCTGCAATCACTGGCGTGACTGCCGAAATGTTGCCCGCCTTGTCGGTCAGGGTGACGTTAAGGGTTTCGCCATTTTTTTGCGCCGTATCGAGGGTGATGGTGAAGCTGCCATCAGCCGCTACCGGCCCGGTGCCGATCACCGCGCCCGTTGCGTCTTTCACAGTCACCGTGCTGCCCGCCTCGCCTTTACCGGTCAGCGCCAGACCATCGGCGCTCACCACCAGGTCAGCCGGGGCATCAGGCGCCGTGGTATCGCCCGCCACCACGTTGATCGATGGCGAAGTCAGGCCGCCAGCATTGGTCAAGGTCACGCCCAGGGTTTCGCCGTTGGTTTGCGCTTTGTCGAGCGTTACTTCGAAGCTGCCATCAGCACCGACAACCCCGGTGCCGATTGGCAAGCCAGCCGCATCTTTGACAGTAACGGTGCTGCCAATCTCGCCTTTACCGGTCACTGTCAGACCATCGACACTCACTGCCAGATCGGTTGGCGCATCAGGCGCTACCGCGATACCGACCACCACTGGGGTAATCGGCGAGATGTTGCCTGCCTTGTCGGTCAAGGTGACATCAAGTATGGCGCCATTGCCCTGCGCGTCTTTAAGGATGACTTCAAAACTGCCATCAGCCCCCACCACACCCGTGCCTACCGACAGACCGGCCGAGTCTTTGACAGTGACTGTGCTGCCGACCTCACCTTTACCGGTGAGCGTCAGACCATCCGCGCTCACGGCAATGTTGGTGGGGGCATCAGGTGCCGTGGTATCGCCAGCGACAACCGGAGCGGCAACCGACACATTGCCGGCTTTGTCGGTCAGGGTGACGTTAAGGGTCTCGCCATTTTTTTGCGCACTGTCGAGGGTGATAGTGAAGCTGCCGTCAGCCGCTACCGGCCCGGTGCCGAGCACCGCGCCCACCGCATCTTTGACCGTGACGGTGCTGCCCGCTTCGCCTTTACCGGTCAGGGACAGACCATCTGCGCTCACTTTAAGCTCTGTCGGAGCATCAGGTGCGGTGGTATCGCCTGCAATCACAGGCGTGATTTGCGAAACGTTGCCCGCCTTGTCGGTCAGCGTAACGTTGAGGGTCTCGCCGTTGGTTTGAGCCGTGTCCAGGGTGATTTCGAAGCTGCCGTCAGCGCCCACAGGCCCAGAGCCAATCACTGCGCCCGCTGCATCTTTAACCGTCACCGTGCTGCCGATTTCGCCTTTACCGCTCAGCGTCAGGCCATCAACGCTCACTGCAAGCTCTGTTGGCGCGTCAGGTGCGGTGGTATCGCCCGCAATCACTGGCGTGACCGCCGAGATGTTGCCCGCCTTGTCGGTCAGGGTGACGTTGAGGGTTTCGCCATTTTTTTGCGCGCTGTCGAGGACGATTTCGAAACTGCCATCAGCCCCAACAGGTCCGGAACCAATCACTGCGCCCGCTGCATCTTTGACCGTAACAGTGCTGCCCGCTTCGCCTTTACCGGTCAGGGTCAGGCCATCAATGCTGACCGCCAAATCAGTTGGCGCCGCAGGTGCTGTGGTGTCGCCAGCAACCACTGGCGTGATCGCTGAGACGTTGCCTGCCTTGTCAGTCAGCGTGACGTTAAGGGTTTCGCCATTGGTTTGCGCAGCATCGAGAGTGATTTCAAAGCTGCCATCAGCGCCCACAGGCCCGGAGCCAATCACCGCGCCCGCTGCATCTTTGACCGTCACTGTGCTGCCGACTTCACCTTTACCGCTCAGCGTCAGGCCATCAACGCTCACCGCAAGCTCAGTCGGTGCATCAGGTGCCGTGGTGTCGCCCGCGATCACAGGCGTGACTGCCGAGATGTTGCCCGCCTTGTCGGTCAGGGTGACGTTGAGGGTTTCGCCATTGGTTTGTGCGCTGTCGAGAGTAATTGAGAAGTTGCCATCAGCCCCGACAGGCCCGGTACCAATCACCGTGCCCGCCGCGTCTTTGATGGTGACCGTGCTGCCCGCTTCACCTTTACCCGTCAGCGCCAGACCATCCGCGCTCACCACCAGGTCAGTCGGGGCATCAGGCGCCGTGGTATCGCCCGCCACCACGCTGATCGATGGCGAAGTCAGGCCACCGGCATTGGTCAACGTCACACCCAGGGATTCGCCGTTGGTTTGCGCGGTGTCCAGAGTGACCGAGAAATTACCGTCAGCATCGACAACCCCGGTACCAATCACGTTGCCAGCCGGGCCTTTCACCGTCACGGTGCTGCCCACTTCGCCTTTACCGGTCACTGTCAGACCGTCTGCGCTCACCACCAGACCGGTTGGCGCCTCAGGTGCTACAGCCTCACCGACCAGTACAGGCGTCGGGTCAGAGATGTTGCCAGCCTTGTCAGTCAAGGTGACTTCCAGGACGGTGCCATTACCTTGCGCGGCGTCGAGGGTGACTTCAAAACTGCCGTCAGCCCCCACCACCGCTGTACCCACGGATTCACCGGCAGCGTTTTTGACGATGACCGTACTGCCCGCCTCGCCTTTACCGGTGAGGGTCAGGCCGTCCGCGCTCACCGCGATATTGGTTGGCGCATCAGGAGCCGTGGTGTCGCCCGCCACTACGCTGCCGACTAGCGAAACGTTGCCCGCCGCGTCGGTGAGGGTAACGTTGAGGGTTTCACCGTTGGTTTGCGCGCTGTCGAGGGTGATCGAGAAATTGCCATCAGCGTCCACAACCCCCACGCCGATTTGCCCACCGGTTGCGTTTTTGACGATGACCGTGCTGTTGATTTCACCTTTACCTGTGAGGGTCAGGCCATCAGCGCTGACCGCCAAATCAGTTGGCGCTGCAGGTGCCGTTGTATCGCCCGCAATCACAGGCGTGACTGCCGAGACGTTGCCTGCCTTATCGGCCAGGGTGACGTCCAGGGTTTGGCCATTGGTCTGCGCCGCATCCAGGGTGATTTCGAAACTGCCATCAGCCCCGACAGGCCCGGAGCCAATCACCGCGCCCTCGGCGTTTTTGACGGTAACGGTGCTGCCCACTTCGCCTTTACCCGTCAGGGTCAAGCCATCGGCGCTGAGGACCACGCCGGTTGGTGCTTCAGGTGCAGTGGTGTCGCCAGCAACCACACTGCCCACTTGCGAGATGTTGCCCGCTTTGTCGGTCAGGGTGACGTTGAGGGTTTCGCCGTTGGTTTGAGCAGCATCCAGGATGATTTCGAAGCTGCCATCAGCCCCGACAACCCCAGCACCGATTTGCAAGCCTTCCGCATCTTTGACGATTACGGTACTGCCGATTTCGCCTTTACCGGTGAGGGTCAGGCCATCAGCGCTGACCGCCAGTTCAGTTGGAGCCGCTGGTGCTGTGGTGTCGCCCGCCACCACACTGCCCCCCGCAGAGATATTGCCTGCCGCATCGGTTTGGGTAACAGCCAGTGTTTGGCCGTTGGTTTGTGCTGGCGCAAGAGTGATTTCGAAGCTGCCGTCAGCACCCACAGGGCCGGAGCCGATTACATTACCCGCTGCATCTTTCACGGTGACGGTGCTGCCAACTTCGCCTTTACCGCTCAGGGTCAGGCCGTCTGCGCTAACACCCAAGCCGGTCGGGGCTTCAGGTGCAGAGGTGTCGCCCGCTACCACGCTGCCAACTTGCGAGATGTTGCCCGCTTTGTCGGTCAGCGTGACGTTAAGGGTTTGGCCGTTGGTTTGCGCGCTATCGAGGATGATCGAGAAATTACCGTCAGCATCCACAACGCCTGCGCCGATTTGTAAGCCCGCCGCGTCTTTGACGATAACCGTGCTGCCCGCCTCGCCTTTACCCGTGAGCGCCAGACCATCGTCGCTCACAGCCAGATTGGTTGGTGCTTCAGGTGCGGTGGTATCGCCTGCAATCACGCTGATCGATGGCGAAGTCAGGCCACCAGGGCTGGTCAGGGTCACGCCCAGGGTTTCACCGTTGTTTTGTGCGGTGCCCAGGGTGACGTCAAAGTTGCCGTCATCACCGACGGTGCCGGTGCCGATCACATTGCCCGCAGAGTCTTTGATCGTCACGGTGGAGCCCGGCTCGCCTTTACCGGTCACCGTCAGACCATCTGCGCTGACAACCAGACCGGTAGGCGCCTCAGGCGCAACAGCTTCGCCCACAACCACCGGGGTAGCCGTTGAGATGTTGCCTGCCTTATCAGTCAGGGTCACTTCAAGGGTGGTGCCATTACCTTGAGCTGCATCCAGGGTGACTTCGAAGCTGCCATCAGCCCCCACGACCGCCGTACCGACTTGTTCACCGTCGGCGTTTTTAACGATAACCGTGCTGCCCGCTTCACCTTTACCGGTGAGGGTCAGGCCATCGGCGCTGACAGCGATATTGGTTGGCGCATCGGGGGCCGTGGTGTCGCCTGCAACCACGCTGCCCACTTGCGAGATATTGCCCGCCTTGTCGGTCAGGGTGACGCCCAAGGTTTCGCCGTTGGTTTGTGCTTTGTCGAGAATGACGGAGAAATTGCCATCCGCATCCACAACGCCGTTGCCGATCTCCAAACCTGCCGCGTCTTTGACGATAACGGTGCTGCCGACTTCGCCTTTACCGGTGAGGGTCAGGCCATCAGCGCTTACCGCCAGCTCAGTTGGAGCCGCTGGCGCGGTGGTATCGCCTGCAACCACGCTGCCACCCGCAGAGATATTGCCTGCCGCATCGGTTTGAGTGACAGCCAGTGTTTGGCCGTTGGTTTGTGCTGGGTCGAGGGTGATTTCGAAGCTGCCATCAGCGGCGACTGGACCGGAGCCGATCACATTGCCTGCCGGATCTTTTACGGTGACGGTGCTGCCAACTTCGCCTTTACCGCTCAGGGTCAGGCCATCTGCGCTAACACCCAAGCCGGTCGGGGCTTCAGGGGCAGTGGTGTCGCCTGCTACCACGCTGCCAACTTGCGAGATGTTGCCAGCCTTGTCGGTCAGAGTGACGCCCAAGGTTTCGCCGTTGGTTTGTGCTTTGTCGAGGGTGATCGAAAAGCTACCGTCTTCACCGACTGTCCCAGTGCCAATCACTTTGCCAGCTGGATCTTTGATAGTGACGGTGGAACCCGGCTCGCCTTTACCCGTGAGCGCCAGACCATCGTCGCTCACAGCCAGATTGGTCGGTGCTTCAGGTGCGGTGGTATCGCCTGCAATCACGCTGATCGATGGCGAAGTCAGGCCACCGGCATTGGTCAAAGTGACGCCCAGTGTTTCGCCGTTGGTTTGTGCTTTGTCGAGCGTTATTTCGAAGCTGCCATCAGCACCGACAACCCCGGTGCCGATAGGCAAGCCAGCCGCATCTTTGACGATTACGGTGCTGCCAACCTCGCCTTTACCGGTCACTGTCAGGCCATCGGCGCTAACAACCAGACCGGTAGGCGCCTCAGGGGCAACCGCTTCACCCACAACCACCGGGGTAGCTGTCGATACGTTGCCAGCCTTGTCGGTCAAGGTCACTTCAAGGGTGGTGCCATTGCCTTGGGACGCATCCAGAGTGACTTCGAAACTGCCATCAGCCCCCACGACCGCCGTACCGACTTGCTCACCGGCTGCGTTTTTAACAATAACCGTGCTGCCCGCTTCACCTTTACCGGTGAGGGTCAGGCCATCGGCGCTGACTGCGATATTAGTTGGAGCATCGGGTGCCGTGGTGTCGCCTGCTACCACGCTGCCAGCTTGAGATACGTTACCCGCCTTGTCAGTCAGGGTGACGCCCAGGGTTTCGCCATTGGTTTGTGCTGTTTCGAGGATGATCGAGAAGGTGCCATCTGCACCGACTGTCCCAGTGCCAATCACGGTGCCCGTCGGACCTTTAATGGTGATGGTTGAACCCGGCTCACCTTTACCACTCAGCACCAGACCATCGTCGCTCACTGCCAGATTGGTTGGCGCTTCAGGTGCGGTGGTGTCGCCTGCAACAACGCTGATCGATGGCGAAGTCAGCCCACCAGGGCTGGTCAGGGTCACGCCCAGGGTTTCGCCATTGGTTTGTGCGGTGCCCAGGGTGACGTCGAAGTTGCCGTCATTTCCAACAGTGCCGGTGCCGATCACATTGCCCGCAGAGTCTTTGATCGTCACGGTGGAGCCCGGCTCACCTTTACCGGTTACCGACAGGCCATCAGCGCTGACAACCAGACCGGTTGGCGCTTCAGGCGCTACAGCTTCACCCACAACTACTGGCGTGGCTGTCGAAATATTTCCGGCCTTGTCAGTCAGGGTCACTTCAAGGGTGGTGCCATTGCCTTGGGCCGCATCCAGGGTGACTTCGAAACTGCCATCAGCCCCCACAACCGCCGTACCGACTTGCTCACCGTCGGCGTTTTTAACGATAACCGTGCTGCCCGCTTCACCCTTACCGGTAAGGGTCAGGCCGTCGGGACTTACAGCCAGATTGGTTGGCGCATCAGGCGCGGTGGTGTCGGTGTACACAACGCTGCTGACTGGCGATACCTGGCCTTTGCTGTCAGTCAACGTGACATCCACGCTGGCGCCGCTGGTCAGGGCCGTGTCGAAGGACAGGTTGAAATTGCCATCGGCATCCACCGTCCCGCTGCCGATAATATTGCCCGCCGCATCCTTGACCGTAATCTTGTTATTGGCCTGCCCCTTGCCGCTGATCGAGAGGCCGTTCTGGCTGACGACCAAGTCAGTGGCCGCGAGCGGTTGGCCTCCTGAGCCCAAATCGGTGTCAGTCACAATAAATTTGCCTGGCAACGATTCGTTCTGAGCCGCATCAGTCAGCGTGGTGTTCAACTGCTGACCCACGCTTTGCGGTGAGGTCAGTGTGATCAAGAAATTGCCGTCGGCACCGACAGTGCCGCTGCCCACCACATTGTTGGCGGAGTCCTTGACCGTAAGGTGGGAACCCGGCTCACCTTTACCGCTGAATGTCACACCGTCTGTGGCCAAAAACAGGCTGGTGGGTACATCAGGAGCGGTGGTGTCAGGCGCCACCACGCTGCCGACCGGCGACTGGTTGCCCGCCGGGTCGGTCAAGGTGACATCAAGGGTTTGACCGTTGTTTTGCGGGGTGCCGAGGGTAATGTCGAAATTGCCATCAGCCCCTACGGTGCCCGAGCCGATCACATTGCCCGCAGAATCTTTAACCGTCACCGTCGAGCCAGGCTCGCCCTTGCCGCTGATGGTTTGGCCATCCGGGCTGACCGTCAGGCCGGTCGGGGCCTCTGGAGCGGTGGTGTCAGGCGCCACCACGCTACCGACCGGGGACTGGTTACCCGACGGGTCGGTCAGGGTCACATCGAGTTTTTCGCCGTTGGTCTTGGACGAGTCCAAAGGCACCTTGAAGTTACCATCAGCCCCGACCGTGCCGGTGCCAACCACGTTACCGGCCGCATCCTTGACCGTCACTTTGGAACCGGCCTCGCCCTTGCCGATGACGCTCAGGCCATCGCTGCTCACCGAAATACCGGTTGGAGCACCGGGCGCTGCGGTATCGCCATCACCGCCATGATGGCCGCCGCCACCGCCACCACCGCTCAACGCAGCCGCCGCGCCACCTACCGCCAGAAGGCCAAGCCCCCACAGGACCCAGTTAGGAATGTCGGCACTGCCGCCAGCCGCGGCCAGTGTCAGGTCGTCAAGGCTGGAAATCTGGGTGAAAGTAAAGCCAGAGTAAGGTGAAGAATACTGACCCAGGAGCAGCGTTCCATTGCTGCCCTCCAGCACCAGTTGGTTAGTGGCTCCGTCGCTGCCCGTCACAAAGAAGTTCTGGATCGTAACGGTTTCACCGGACTTGAGTGTAATAACCAGATTATTGCCGGACTGTTGATAAGACTGAACACTCTCCTGGCCGAAGGGCAGTTTTACAATGCTCGTGCCTTTAAGGCTGAGCGAACCCAACGCCTGTTCCGACTTAGCCCCTGATGCCTTGTCAACAATCACAATATTCTTCATCTCACACCTACTTTATTCATTCGATAAATAAAGGGACTCGCCACTGCACTAAATGCAGGGCGCAAGTATCCCCGGCGGCGTAATTAACAACCGTTATTCGATAATGGGGTCGTGCTATTGAACGACTGTTTGGCGTAAGGCTTCAGCCCACGCCTGTTTCGTCACGTCCGTTCAGACGCCTTGCTCTGCCACTGCCAAACACCGCCAGCGGGCGATGAAGCGCTGAGTCCAAGGCTGAAAAGGTCTGTGAAATACGAAGGGAAACTACAGGGCAAACGCTGGCGACCGGGCTTTGTGCCGGGCCGGGCTGGCCACGAGAAGGCAGGTTCTCGATTGACAGCAGCTGGACATACGCTCTACGAATCCATTCGTTAACCATGGTGAACACACCCAGACAACGCGTAATGATTAAAACCGTCAGGTGGACGACTTCCAAGTTCTATGCCGTTACAGCTCTGGCAATGCAGGGACAATACTAGCCATACAGCCGACAATTTCAAAACAGGCTAATTCCCTCTTTTGCACCCGATGAGTGCACGCACATTCAACGCGTATTCAATCACCTGCCACTGACAATCCATGTCACATCAACGCACACGACATGATAATAAAACGCACAGCGCGTGATAACGGAACACGCACCCAATGCGTTATTCATACTTCTTTATTTTTTTATAAAAAATATAAAAACAATGGAGTTATAACTTTAGTATGAATGTACCGCGTTATCCGTGAGTCTTCATAAAATCAATAAACACGCGAACTTTCAGGGGCAAATGACGGGTGTCGGGGTACAGCGCATAGATGCCTTGGCGCGTGAGTTGCCAGCCGGGCAGCAGATGCACCAGCCTGCCGGCCTGCAAATCGTCCTCGATCAGCCAGTCCGGCAAAATCGCCACGCCCTGCCCGGTCAAGGCAAACGCCTGCAGCACCGATGAATTGTCGGCCTTGATCCGCGCATTGGCCGGGTTGGGTTGATAAGGCCGGACACTGCCGCTGCTCAACTCGGTAATGCTCAACTCACCGACCCGCCCATGTTCCAGCCAGGGTGCTTGTTCAAGGGCTTGCACGCTGTTGATCGGCGCCAGGCTGGCAACAAAGCCCGGCGAGGCCACCGGCAGAATCTCAAAGGTGCGCAACTGCACGGCGCGATGGCTGGAGTCGAGCACGCGGCCCAGCCGCAGGGCGACGTCAAAACGCTCTGAGATCAGGTCTGCATGGGTCGAAGAGGTCGATAGATGCACGTTCAGTTCAGGGTGTCGGGCGCGAAACAGCTCCAGCGCAGGCACCACTTTGGCCAACGCGTACTCCACCGTGGTAGTGATGCGCAGCGTGCCCTTGAGTTCGGTGTGTTCACTGCGCGCCTCGTCAATCGCCAGCCGCGCTTCTTCGAGCATGCTCAGGCAGCGCACATAGAAACGTTCGCCCGCCTCGGTCAGCGCCAGTCGTCGGGTGTTGCGGATGAGCAACGTCACCCCGAGCTCAGCCTCCAGGCGTTTGATGTTGAAGCTGACCACGGCCCGGGTCTGGCCCAGTAAATCGGCGGCGGCGGTCAATGAGCCGGCTTCGACCACGGCTTTGAAGGTGTCGAATCGATCGAGGCTGACCATGTTTAAACCCGCTGACTGTCAAAATATTTTTGACAATCTAGCAGGGCGCAGACCGTTTCTCTAAAGGAAAAAGCGACTTACTGTGCAGGCTCTTTCAAGGAGCCCGACATGGCTTACCGCAACAAACTCGCGCTGATCTATGTGCTCGGCTTTGCACTGGACCTGGTCAACATGTTCGCCGCATCGATTGCCTACCCGCAGATCGGCCAGATGCTGCACGCCTCGGTCAATCAACTGGCCTGGATCGGCAATGCCTACATGCTCGGCCTCACGTTGATCATTTTGCCCAGCGTGTGGCTGGCCTCGGTGTTTGGCGAGAAACGCCTGATTCTCGCCTCGCTGCTGGTGTTCAGTGTCGCGTCGTGGTGTGTCGCCCAAGCCGGTTCAATCGAGGCGCTTATCGGCTGGCGCTTGCTCCAGGGTCTGGGCGGCGGGTTGTTGATCCCGGTCGGCCAGGCCATGGTCTACCGGCACTTTCCGGTGCGTGAGCGGGCAAGCCTGACATCGGTGATTCTATTGGTCGCGCTGCTGGTACCGGCGTTATCACCGGCACTGGGCGGTTGGGTCGTGGAGTACGGGTCATGGCGCGGAGTGTTCTACGTCAACCTGCCGCTGGCATTGCTGGCCCTGGTGCTGGCGGGTGTGTGGATCAAAGCCGAACCACGCCCCACCGAATGCCCGGCACTCAACCTCAACAGCCTGGCAACCGGCGCCCGCAGCATGGGCGGCTTGCTGAAAAGCCCGCTGTTGCGCGTCGCCATGCTGATGTACCTGTGTGTGGCGGGGATTTTTATCGGCACCCAACTGGTGAGTATTTTGTATTTGCATCAGTTGGGCTTGAGCCCTGCGCAGACCGGCGCCTTGATGCTGCCGTGGGCGCTGGCGTCGGCGCTGGGCATTATGGTGAGCCGTTATCAATTCAACCAACTGGGGCCCAAACCCTTAATGCTGCTGGGCATGGGTGCACAAGCCTTAGGCATTGGTTTGCTGATTCAGGTGGACAGTTCACACCTGTGGCTGGCGATCCCTCTGTACTCACTGATGGGATTTGGCGGCAGCCTGTGTAGCAGTACCGCGCAAAACACCGCGTTTATCGATATAAGGCCCGAACGCATGGGGCACGCCAGCGCGCTGTGGAATATCAACCGCCAGTTGAGTTTTCTGCTCGGTCCGGCGCTGATGATGGCGCTGTTCGCCGCCTTGAGCACAATCACCTCGACGCCCCACGCCTTTGCCCTATGCTTTGCCATCGGTTGCGTATTAACCCTGGCGCCGCTTATCCCCGTGTTACGCCTCAATACTCCACACGTGCTGGCCTTGCTGGCGCCCTGACCTGGAAACTGTGATGACTGACTATTCAAGCTACTTCGACCTTGTAACCGAAACCCACGTTGAGATTGAAGACTGGTTTTCCGGTCTGGAACCCGGCGTGTTGCCGGTGCTGCTCGCCCGCTTCTCACCACAGTTTTCGATGATTACCCCGACCGGCAAAGTGCTGGATGCCAACGGTGTCGAGACCCTGTTTGAACAACTGCGCGGGGCCCGCCCGGGGTTAAAAATCACCCTCAGCGAATTCCAGGGCATCGCCTTGCACGCAGAAGGCGCGGTGGTCAGCTACCGGGAGCTGCAAGAAGAACACAACGGCACCCGCACCGACCGCCGGGCCACCGTGGTGTTTGAGCGCGACGCCAGTGGCAAGGTGCTGTGGCGTCATTTGCATGAGACGTTTAGCGCGGGTTAAGCGGGTATTTACCCTATTGCCAAAAAATTGTAGGAGCGAGCTTGTCTCGCGATCTTTTGATCTATTGCTCGCAGATACCCATTGCGGCGTTTAAAGCCTTTTGGATAAAAATCAAAAGATCGCGAGGCAAGCTCGCTCCTACACAGTTGTGCAGCTTATTTATCGGTTTGATCAACAATCACGGTGCAGGTGGTGCCCGCCGCCAGCAGGAAACCGTCCGGGATTTCGTCGATGTGGATGCGCACCGGCACACGCTGAGCCAGACGCACCCAGTTGAATGTCGGATTGACGTCCGCCACCAGTTCGCGGCTCTCGGGGTTGTCGCGGTCGTAGATACCGCGCGAGATGCTTTCTACGTGGCCTTTCAACACTTCGCCGCTCATCATTTGCAGCTCTGCGGTGTCGCCAACGCGAATGTGCGGCAGTTTGGTTTCTTCGAAGAAGCCGTAGACCCAGAACGAATCTTTGTCGATTACGGCCATTTTCGGATCGCCGACCCGTGCGTAGTCACCCGGGTGCACGTTGAGGTTGGTCACGTAGCCATCAACGGTGGCCACGACTTTGGTGCGTTTAAGGTTGAGCTTGGCCGCGTCCAGTTGCGCCTGTGCGTGCTGGTAATCAGCCAGGGCTGAATCGGCAATGTTACCGGCGTCGTCACGGTTTTCGCGGGAGATCACCAGGTTGTCCATGTCGGCCCGGCGACGGGCGTTCTGTTTGCGCATTTCCCAGGTGGCCTTGCGTGAAGCCACCAGCGACTCGGCCTGTTTGACGGCAATTTCGTAGTGCTCCGGGTCGATTTCCAGCAGTACATCGCCCTTTTTCACCAACTGGTTGTCTTTGACCGGCACGTTGACCACGTAGCCGTTGACGTCTGCGGCCACGTTGATGATGTCGGCGCGGACCCGCCCGTCGCGGGTCCACGGGGTGTTCATGTAATGCTCCCAGAGGGTGCGGCCGATCCATATCGCAAGGGCCAGAACCAGCAAGGTGGCAAGCAGGCTGAAGAACTTTTTCATCGGATCAGTCTCAACGGTAAACAGTGAGCGCCATGGCGCCAAAAAGACAAATGAACAGGCTCAGGCGCAGCAGCGCCGGGTGCCAGAAGAAGCGGTACAGGTCGTAGCCGGAAAACAGTCGGTCAAAGCCCCATGCCAACCCCGCCGCGATAAAAAACATCAGGGTCATGGTGGGCATGTAGACGCCGTGGAAGGCGATTTCACGAGGCATGTTCAAGTCCTTGCGGCTGGGCAAAATGAGCCAGCGGCGATTGCGGGTCGAGCAGTGAGGTACGAATAAAGTGCAGGTAGCTTTGCACCCGGACCAACGCCGAGGTGTCGAAGTTGCGCGCGAAAGGTTCGTCGGCGGCCTGCACCCTGCTGATGGCGTGATCGACCGCAATCAGCGCGCGCTCAAGGTTGTTTTCGCTGGGGGCGATAAACAAACGCACCAGCGAACGGCCCATCACGCGGATGGCCTGGCGCCAAGGCTGCGATTCGGCATACGCCGGGTGAATCGGCAAAATCGCCTGTTCTTTACGCAGCTCAATGATCGCGTGGCCCACTTCCAGCACTACAAACATCCAGCGCAGCAGTTCGCGTTGCACTTTGGGCTGACCGGCTGCCAGGCCATAGGCCTGGTGCATCAGGTCGCGGGTACGGCTTTCGAGGCTGGAGCTCAAACCGCGCAACTTGGCGCTGATGGCGTACACCACTTGTTCACGCAGGTCTTGTTCCAGACGGCTCCACAACCAGTGACTGTTGGGCGGCAGAATGATTGCCCCGGCCGCCGCGCACACCAGCATGCCCATGACCATGGCGATGTAGTCGTTGATGAACTGGTACGGGTTGTAGATGGTCAGGTTGTCAGGCACCGAACCGGTGCTGAAAAAGATCAGCAAGCCAAGCCCGACGCCCACGTAGTTGGCCCGCGAGGTGAGGAACGAGCCGAACACGATTACCGGGGTCAAGACCAGGCACAGCAGCGGGAAACCGTCGATGTGCGGCAGCACAAAGAACATTTCAACAAAGCCCACTATCGCGCCGATAAAAGTCCCGCAGGCCATTTGAAAGGCCATGCGTTTGGGGTTGGGCGTGGCCGCTGACAAGCCGACCGTGGCGGCGGCAATCAGGGTCATCATCGCCCCGCTCGGCCAGGCCGTCAGCACCCAGTAAGTGCCCAGCACCACCAGGATAAAGGCCGCGCGGATCCCTGAAGCGGCCGCCGACCACCAGTTGGTTTGCGAGATAAAGGGTTGGTCCCAACGCTCGCGTTCGTGGGTGTGATCGGCCAGCGACGCATGGGTCAACGCGTAGTTGTGCAAATCATCGACAAAGCGGAACAACAGTTCGAAGGCGGTGTTGAAGTCGAGAAACTCGGTGTCGCTGGGCTGGTTTTCGAGAAAGCTCACCCGCAGTGCGCGGACCTGGGCCGGCAGGCGGGTCTTGAACTCGGCCAATTGTTCAGCCAGCACCACGGCGTCTTTGTCGGTCAGGGAGCGGCCCGAATAGGCCTCCAGCAACTGCGCGAGCAATTCCATCTCAGGCTCGACCACCGAAATCACCGAGCCCACGCCCCGCGAGCGTAACCGCGCCAGCAGTTGATGCAAGGCGTTGAAGCGCGTGGTCACAGCCATGAACTCACTGTTGAGGCGGCTCAAACGGCCGCTGCGCCGACGCATGTGCGGGTCTTCGAAAACCGTCACGCTGCGCATGCCTTCCAGGCCCACGCTCTCGCCGATAAAGCGCACGTTGCTGGCTTCATAGGCTTCTTGGGTCGACTGGCCGCGCAGGCCTTCGGCGACAAACCCGGCAAACACGCCAAAGCGCTTGTACAGCGCGTCATGCATCGCTGCCCCGGCGGTTTTCGGCAGGATCGCGGCACTGACCACGGTTGAGCACAAAATGCCCAGCGAGATTTCCAGCACTCGCCATACGGCGGCCATAAACGCACCGTCCGGGTGCGCCAGGGCGGGCAGCCCCACCATGGCGGCGGTGTAACCGGCCAGGACGAAACCATAGGCGCGGAAGTTACGGCAACGCGCCGCACCGGCCGAGCAGATACCCACCCAAATCGCCAGCGAACCGAGAAACAGCACGGTGTTTTGCGCAAACAACGCGATCAACGCCACCATCACTGCCGAACCGGTCAGGGTGCCTAGAAACCGGTAAAAGCTTTTGGCGAACACTTGGCCGCTTTGCGGCTGCATCACGATAAACACGGTGATCATCGCGGTGCGCGGTTGTGGCAACTCCAGACGCATGGCCAACCACAGGGTCAGAAATGCGGCAATCAACACTTTGAAAATATGCACCCAGGTCACGCCATCGCTGCGTGCCCAGTCAAAAAAGCCTCGGCGCCATTCCAGCGAATACAGCCAGCGTACCGGGGCGGGCAAGTGGTTCATCTACAGGCTCTCAAAAGTGTGAAACCGGAACTCGTCGCAGGAGCTGCCGAAGGCTGCGATCTTTAAAAGATCGCGAGGCAAGCTCGCTCCTACAGGGTGGGGGCGCTGCGTCATTTATTGAACAAGGCCATAACCGCCCCAGGTTTGTTCGGCGCATAACGGTCGTCTTTGGGGACGTCGCTGCCTGCTTCCAGGCCCCCGCCCAATGCCGTCACCAATTCTGCGTGAGCACTCAAGCGCGCCGCCTCGACTTGCTGCTGGACTTCTTGCTGATGGAACAACAGGGTTTGCGCGTTGAGCACATTGAGGTAGTCGGTGAGGCCGCGCTGGTAGGCGATCATGGCGATGTCATAGGTTTTCTGCGCCGCTGCCACCGACTCGGCCGCGAACACTTGCTGCTTGTCCATGGACTCGCGTTTGATCAACTGGTCAGAGATGCCTTTGAGCGCGTTGACCAGGGTCTGGTTGTACCGGGCCACCGCCAGGTCATAACCGCCCGATGCCGCGCCCAACTCTGAGCGCAAGCGGCCGCCATCAAAGATCGGCAAGGAGATCGCCGGGCCGACGTTGTAGCTCATTTTCTGCGCCGTCAAAAAACCCAGCGCGGTGCCGCCTGTGGCCATAAAACCAAGGCTGCCGACCAAGTCCACGTTCGGGTAGAAATTGGCGTGGGCAACGTCGATGCCCCGGGCTTGCGCGGCCACTTCCCAACGGCTGGCAACCACGTCCGGGCGCTGGCCGAGCAATTGCGCAGGTAACGTCGATGGCAGTTTGAGCACTGTGTTCAACGCCAGGGTCGGGCGTTTGAGGCGTGCGCCCTCGCCCGGGCCTTTACCGGCCAGCGCGGCCAGTTGGTTACGCGTCAGGGCGATTTCTTCTTCCAGTGCGTCGATCTGGCGATGGGTTTCGGGCAGCGGCGCTTCAGCTTGACTGACTTCAAAATGGGTGCCGATGCCGCCGTCCAGGCGTCGCTGCGCCAGGTCGCGGATCTGCTCTTGCTGGTGCAGGGTCGATTCAACAATGTCGAGTTGCGCGTAGTGCAGCGACAACTGGATGTAGGTGCGGATCACATTGTTCTGCAACTCCAGTTGCGCCTGGCGCGCCTCGGCCACGCTCATGTGGGCCATGTCCACCGCTTGCTCGGTGGTATTGCTCTCACGGCCCCACAAATCCAGCGCATAACTGAAGCCTAACTGGGCGTTGTTGTCCCACGTATTGGCACTGTCCAGACCACCGGGACCATAGAACTGGTCCGACGGCCAGCCATGTCGTTTGAGCGCCGCTGTGCCATTGACTTGCAGGGACTCGGCAGACTCGGCCACACCGGCCATGGCTTTGGCCTGCCGCACACGGGCGGCGGCGATTGCCATGGTCGGGCTACCCTGTACAGCCAGGCTGATCCAACTGTCCAATTGCGGGTCGCCATAAGCGCGCCACCATTGGGCTGTGGGCCAGTTTGCGTCTTGCGCGGCGCTTTTAATCGCCTCGTCAGTGGCCAGGGTATTGGCATTGAGCATTTCGCCCTTGGGGGCAATGCCGCCGAAACCGATACAGCCATTTAATGCCAACGATAAAGCCAGAACACTGAGGGCTTTAAGCTCTCTGCTGATGCGACGCTGCACTGCTGCAAATTCCTGACATGAGGGGAGGTTTTTCGAGATAGATAAGTCTATGGCTTGGCAGGGGCAACGATAAGCTGGCATAACTGTGATTCTTTATTACCGTTCACAGAATAATCCGTAAGTCGCATGAGATCCGCTCAGTAAATCCTGAAACTTCATGTCACAATTTGTCGCTGTCTCCTTTGTTGCTGTCCCCTATACCGCCCTGAGAGCACTTCATGGACACTTTGCAAAACATGCGCGCCTTCAGTTGTGTGGCCGAAGCCGGTAGCTTTACCGCCGCGGCCGCCATGCTGGACACCACCACCGCTAACGTCTCGCGCGCGGTCTCCAACCTTGAGGCTCACCTGCAAACCCGCTTGCTCAACCGCACCACCCGGCGCATTGCCCTGACCGAAGCCGGCAAGCGCTATTTGCTGCGTTGCGAGCAAATCCTGGCGTATGTTGAAGAAGCTGAAGCCGAGGCCAGCGATGCGCACTCGCGCCCGGCCGGGCAACTGAAGGTGCACACCATGACCGGCATTGGCCATCACTTCGTGATCGACGCCATTGCCCGCTATCGCAAGACTCACCCGGACGTCACCTTCGACCTGACCTTGGCCAACCGTGTGCCGGATTTGCTCAACGAGGGCTACGACATTTCGATCGTGCTGGCCACCGAACTGCCGGACTCGGGGTTTGTGTCCCAGCGTTTGGGCATCACCTACAGCATCGTCTGCGCCTCTCCCGACTACGTGAAGGCCAACGGCAAAGCGCTCAAACCCAGCGACTTGCTCAACCACGCCTGCCTGCGCCTGGTCAGCCCGGTGATTGCCCTGGACAAGTGGGTGTTCGAAGGCCCCGAAGGCCAGGAAATGGTGTTGATCAATTCGTCTCCGTTTTTGGTCAACTCGGCCGATGCCATGCGCAACGCGATCATCAGCGGCATGGGCGTGGGCGTATTGCCGCTGTACTCCGCCATCGAAGGCCTGCGCAACGGCACACTGGTGAGGATATTGCCGCAGTACCGTTCGCAAGAGCTCAACCTGTACGCCATCTACCCGTCGCGCCAATACCTGGATGCGAAGATCAAAACCTGGGTCGAGTTTCTGCGCGGCACGCTGCCCGAAATACTTACCGCGCATCAGGTAGAGCTGGCTACGTACAGCTAAGGCGAACGGTGGGAGCGGGCTTGCTCGCGATGCAAGCAATGCGGTCTTTCTGGATACGCTCAGCGCCCCTATCGCGAGCAAGCCCGCTCCCACAAAAGCTAATCAGGGCTGCACAATTTCAGCGGGAATGTTAGCGTGCTTACATTCCCGACAGCCGACGAGCCTTGTACCGATGAGTCTTTCTAATACCAAGAAAACCGTACTTGCCTTCAGCCGCGTCACGCCAGCAATGGTCGAGCGCCTGCGAGAGGACTTCAACGTCATCGTGCCTGACCCCAAGCTGGGTGATATCAATGCTCAGTTTGAAGAAGCCCTGCCCCACGCCCATGGCTTGATCGGCGTTGGCCGCAAGTTGGGTCGCAAGCAGTTGGAAAACGCCAAAAACCTCGAAGTGGTGTCCAGCGTATCGGTGGGTTACGACAATTACGACGTCGATTACTTCAACGAGCGCGGGCTGATGCTCACCAACACCCCGGACGTGCTGACCGAAAGCACCGCCGACCTGGGTTTTGCCTTGATCATGAGCGCCGCGCGCCGCGTGGCAGAGCTGGACGCCTGGACCAAGGCCGGTGAATGGAAAGCCAGCGTAGGGCCAGCCTTGTTCGGCACCGATGTGCACGGCAAAACCTTGGGCATCGTCGGCATGGGCAATATCGGTGCTGCCGTTGCCCGTCGTGGCCGCCTGGGTTTCGGCATGCCGATTCTGTACAGCGGCAACAGCCGCAAGACTGAACTTGAACAAGAATTGGGCGCACAATTCCGCACGCTGGATCAGTTGCTGGCCGAGGCTGACTTCGTCTGCCTGGTGGTGCCACTGAGCGAAAAAACCAAGCACTTGATCAGCGAGCGTGAACTGAACCTGATGAAGAAAAGCGCGATTCTGGTGAACATCTCGCGTGGCCCGGTGGTGGACGAAGCGGCGCTGGTTCACGCACTGCAAAACAACACCATCCGCGGTGCAGGGTTGGACGTGTACGAGAAAGAGCCGCTGGCCGAATCACCGTTGTTTGCCCTGAAAAACGCCGTGACCTTGCCGCACATCGGCTCGGCCACTGAAGAAACCCGCGAAGCCATGGCCAACCGTGCACTGGCCAACCTGCGCAGCGCCTTGCTCGGCGAACGCCCGCAGGATCTGGTCAACCCGCAGGTATTCAAAGGCTAAACACAACCAAAATCGGTAGCCGCTGCCGCAGGCTGCGATAAGGGCGAAGGACCTTCAACAGCAGGGTCGCTACGCAACCCATCGCAGCCTTCGGCAGCGGCTACAGTGTTTTTTCAGGCCAGTTTGGCTGTCATCGGCACGGGCTTGGGTTTGCGAAACACCAGCACATTGCCCAGCATCACCAGAACCAGCCCGGCCAGCGCGGGGGCTGTCCACTGGTAGCCTTCGACAAACGCAGACACGTTCAGCGCCACCAGCGGGAACAGCACCGTGCAATACGCCGCGCGCTCCGGGCCCATGCGCCCGACCAGGGTCAGGTACGCAGTAAAGCCAATCACCGAGCCCGGAATCACCAGGTACAACAGCGAGCCGATGTAGCGCGTGTTCCATTCCATGTCGAACGGGATGCCGTTAAACGCGCAGTACACCGCCAGCATGCTCGCGCCATACAACATGCCCCACGCATTGGTGGTCAGCGGTTTGAGCCCGGCTTTTTGTTGCAGGCTGGAGAGCATGTTGCCCGCCGAAAAACACATCGTGCCGATCAGGGCCAGGCCCAACCCCAGCAAGGTTTGTGGTGTCGCGGTGTGCCCGCTTAATTCAGGCCAGAACAGCAGCGCCAGACCGAGCAAACCCATTGTTCCGCCGGCAATGACGTTACGGGCGATTTTCTGTTTGAAGAAGACCCGCGCATTCAAGGCGTTCCACAGGGTAGCCGTGGAGAACACCACCGCAATCAACCCCGTCGGCACCCACTGGCTGGCGGTCAAAAAGCACATGAAGTTCACGCAAAACAGGCACAAGCCCTGAGCCAGGCAGATCAAGTGCCCGCGCTTGTTCATCATTTGCAGCTTGCGACTGAGCAACAACACGGCAAACAACACCAGCGCCGCCAGCCCAAAGCGATAAACGATCGACACCGGAATGGCGACAACGCCCAATTGCAGTTTGAGGGCGATCCATGTGGTGCCCCAGATCAAAACCGTTAACACATACAAAAACAGATTCATGGCGCACTCCCGTCAATGGCTTGCAGTGTGTGGCCCTGCGTTGTGCGGCACTTGCAGATTCTTGCGCTTTTATTTACCCGGGGCTGGCAGGCGGCCTGTGACGGAGTAGGATGCAAGGCGTTGGAGAATTGACCATGCACACACTGCACACCCTGCACGTTTTTCAAGCCATGGGCAGCTCGCCCAATGCCCGGCTGGAGCACAGCGCCGAACTGGGTGACGGCATGGCTGCGGCGTTGTGGAGCAACCATCACGACGCGCGCAGCTACGAGGCGCCGACGCATCACACCTTGTCGTGCTATATCTCGGGCGGCACGGGCACCTTTCGTCGGGAAAAACCGGGCAGCAAAGGCTCGCCGGGCAAGCTCTGTGTGCTGCCCGCCGAACATCAATCGTCGTGGATCATCAATGGCGAAATTCGCCTGGCGCACGTGTATGTCAGCCAGGAGCAATTCGCCCTGGGTTGCATCACCCTGCTCGACCGCGAACCGCGCAGCCTGCAACTGCGCGAAATCACCTTTCAAGAAGACGAGCAGCAAAGCCTGCGCTTTCATCAGTTGATCAACCTGAACTGGAGCGAGCCGGGCGAACGCCTGCTGACCAGCAGCCTGGCCAGCACCCTGCTCGACCATGCGTTGCTCAATCAGGTGGGGATGCGCGACGGGCTGCAACTCAAAGGCGGGCTGGCCGCCCATCAGCGTCGCCACTTGGTTGAGAGCATTGAGCATTCATTGGCCGAGCCGCTCAGCATCGGGCAACTGGCGGCGCAATGCGCGCTGTCGCCCTACCACTTTGCACGCATGTTCCGCGAAAGCTTCGGTGTGCCGCCGCATCAATACGTGCTGGCCCGACGCATGGCCCGAGCGCGTGAGTTACTGCGCAACAGCTCGCTGGCGCTGGGCGATATCGCCCTGGCCTGCGGCTTTGCCAGCGCCAGCCATTTCACCAATCGGTTCAAGCAAAGCATGGGCGCCACGCCGGGGGAGTACCGGGCGGCTTTCATCCCATAACCTGTGGGAGCGGGCTTGCTCGCGATTGGGTCTCTGCCCGGATATCCGCGTCGTCTGCATCGCGAGCAAGCCCGCTCCCACCCAAGGCCATAGCCTGCGGGCTTAAAACTCCAGGGTGCTGGACAGGGTGAACTGGCGCGAATCTCCGATCGAGACGAAGGTACGGCTGGCCGCCGAGGTGTAGTAGGTGCGGTCAAACAGGTTTTTGACGTTGAACTGGAATTTGACCTTTTGCCCTTCAATGCGGGTGTCGTAGGTGGCAAAGGCATCGGCCACGGTGTACGACGGCAGGTCGAAGTCGTTCAGGGCATCGCCCGCCCGTTCGCCCACATAGCGTGCACCCGCGCCGACCCGCAACTTGTCACCCCCAATGATGTTGCCGAAGTCATACACTGCCGACACCGAGCCGCTGTTTTTGGCCACGTTCTGCAAGCGCATGCCTTGGTAGGTGTTGTCTTTGGTCACTTCAGCATCGGTGTAGGCGTAGCTGCCGATCAGGCTCCAGTTGTCACTCAACTGACCGCTGACGTCCAGTTCCAGGCCACGTGAGCGAACCTGGCCCGCCGTCGAGTAAACGGTGTCTGCGCCCACGGTTGTCGACACCAGTACGTTGCGTTTTTTTATGTCGTACAGCGCCACCGTGCCGGTAATGCGTCCCGGAATGTCCAGCTTGGCGCCCAGTTCCCACGATTTTGACTGCTCAGGGGCAATGGCCGAGTCGAGTACCACGCCGCCATCCAGCGGGGCGATGCTGGAGTTGGGCTTGAACGATTCGGTGTAGCTGCCGTAGAACGACAACTCATCGGTGTAGCGGTACACCAGCCCTGCACGCGGAATCCATTTAACCCCGTTAGTATCCGTACTGGCTTTGAACGGGATGGCTTTACCCGCCAATTGGTCGTACTTCTGGAAACGCGCACCCGCCACCAGAATCCATTGATCGGTGAGGTGAATGGAGTCTTGGGCAAATAACGAATCGCTGCGCAACAGGTCGGTCTGATTGCTGTCCTTGGCGCTGACCGTGGTGCCCGCCACTTCATTGCCGTACACCGGATTGAGGTAGCTGAAGGTGGACTTGCTGTTTTGGCGGATCAATTCAGCACGGTAGATTTTGCGGTATTCGTCATCCAGGCCAAATACCAGGTCATGCTGCATACCCGCCGCCTGAACCTTGCCTTGCAGGCTGACTGTAGAAAAGCGGTCGGTGGTGAGGGCGCCTTTGGTACCGTCCATGCTGCGGGTCAGGGTACCGTCCGAGTTGACCTTGGTCACACGCACTTGGCTAGCGTCGTAGGTTTCGCGGTTCCAGCTGTAGCCGAAGTGGGCTTTCCAGTCGTCGTTGAGGTCATGATCGACTTCAAAGCGGTACAGGTCCGAACGTCCTTCCATGTTGTTGAAAGGCTCATCCAGACGGCGCGTGGCCGGGATGTCCAGCGGATGGTTGGTCTTTGGGTTGATCGCCGTGCCACGGTCAAATGGCGAGAGGAATTCGCGGTGTTCGTAGGCCATTAACACTTGAGTGTTGTCGCCGTACCAAGCCAGCGACGGCGCCACGAGGGTTTCGCGGTGCACGCCAAAGTTGCGCCAGTAATCTTCGTCTTCGTGGTCGACGATCATCCGGTAAGCCAGCCCCGAATCACCCAAAGGGCCAGTACTGTCCAGGCTGCCACCGCTGCCGTTTTTACCCGAGCCATAGCTCGAACCGCGCACGGTCACGGCGTTGTACTGCTCCAGCAACGGTTTTTTGCTGACCACGTTGACCACTCCGCCCGGGTCTTGAATGCCGTAGAGCAACGAAGCCGGGCCTTTGAGCACCTCGACCCGCTCAGCGGTGGCATTCAGCGCCCGCCCCTGCACGATGGGCATGCCGTCGCGCATGATCGAGCCGTCGCGGTTGTCACCAAAACCGCGCTTCATCACCGAGTCCTGGGTGCTACCCAGCGTATTGCCCTGGGTGATGCCGCTGATATTGTTCAGCGCGTCATCGAGGTTGCGCGGCGCCTGATCGCGAATCACCTGCGCGGGCACCACGTTGATGGTTTGCGGGGTTTCCATGGACGAACCCGTGCCGCGCATCACCGATGACGTGGCGGGAGGCTGATAGGTGGTGTCGTTTTGCATCTGCGAGGTAATGCTGGTCGCCCCCAGATTCAGCGCATCCCCGGTCGGCTGCGGCTCAAGGGCGTAGGTGGTGGCGTCAATACGGCGGACGTTGAAGCCCGAATGCGCCAGCAATTGCTGCAAAGCCTGATCTGCACTCAGGCGACCTTTAATGGCCGGTGCTTGCAGGCCGAATGGCGCCTCATCGGTGTAAACCACACTGAGGCCGGTCAAGCGGCTGAAATCGTTTAATGCCTGGGGCAACGCCTTAGCCGGCAGATTGAAATCAAACAGCGCCACGGGTTGCTGCTGCGCAACGTCTTGCGCCAACGCCACGCTCAACGGGCTGAGTGCCAGACCTGCCATCACCAACGCAGACGCGCCCATCCACTGCTTTACCGAACCGCCTGCCGCCGACCTTGCCCTGGACTTCATGCTCATGACCTGTGTATGACTTGTTACGGAATACGAATTTTTCGCATTTTCAAGCACTACACGGATGGGCTCAGGGTTTACCTCACCTGTTATTGAAAAATAATTTTAAATCTCCCCCTGAATACCCTCAGGGAATTTCTGACGGGCATGTAGCACAGCCAAAATATCGATCTGGTCCGTCACTCGGTAGATCACCAGATAATTAGGCCGCACGACGATTTCACGAGTGCCGGGCATCCGGCCAAACCGATACAGGTGAGGGTTTGCTGGCAGAGCAGAAGTCGCAGCTTCAATGGCCAGGGTCAGTTCAACCGCTGCAGCAAGGTTATGGTCGGCGATGTAGTCAATAATTTTCATGAGGTCAGCCCGAGCCTCGGGCCGTCATTCAATCCGCACTGTGCGTGTTGCGCTTCAATTCAATAAGCGCCCGCATATCGGCCATTACTTGATCGTGCGGGACTCCGGGGCCTGGATCATCCAGCGCGGCTTGTACCTTGGCGTGAAACCAACGGTCATAACTGGCAGCCTGCTCTTGGGTTTCGAACGTTTTAGCAGCGGACTCTGCAACACAGTGCGTATGTTTGGCGCTCATGGGGGAGCCCTCCGGGTGAATGTTCGTGAGTCTAATCCGTACCTGATTCACTGTCGTTGCCGGGCCGATGAAGGGGGTGAACCAGATGTACTCAGGCTAGGCTTGAGAATCGGCTTTCACAAGCAAGGCACGCCGCTTTGGCTTGAGAGAAAAGTCCGGTAATCAGCGCAGAACAATCACCTTCCCAAACAGGTTGTGCTGTTCAAACCCGAGCACGCCTTGCAGGGAATTAATCACTGTTTGCGGGTCCTGGCTGGGGAAGCTGCCGCTGATACGCCGTTCACCCAACTGCGCATTCAGCAGCACAATCTGCCCGGGGTAATAACGCTTGAGGTCGGCCACGACATCGGCCAGCGGGGTTTTGTAGTACGTCAGCCAGCCCGTGCGCCAGCCCAGTTGTGCAAGGCTGTCGACGCGGTGCACGGTGTCTGCCGTGCCTGCGGCGTAGGCCACTTGTTGATCAGCGGTAAGAATCTGCTGCGGCGCCTGTTTGTCAGCCTTGACCCCGACCCGCCCGGACAACACCGTGACCTGCGCGCCGCCAGGCTGTAAACGAACCTCAAACTCGGTGCCCAACACCCGCGCTTCGCCGCCGTCGGCATCCACCACAAATGGCTGGCCGGTGTGGGTGACGTGAAAAAACGCCACGCCCCGGCGCAATTCGACATGTCGCTCGTTGCCACTGAAGTTCACAGCAATGGCGCTGTCGGCGCCCAGCGTCACTTCGGATTGATCGGCCAGGGTCAAGGTTCGCACTTGCCCCGGCGCACTGACGTAATCGGCGCCCAGATCATTTAGCCAGCGCATGGGTTGCCAACCGGCGAACACCCCGACCATCAGCAACAGGCAGGCTGCTACGGCGAGGCCGCTGGACCAGCGTGCCAGGCGATGACGGCGGCTGACGTTCATCTGCGACAGGTAGCGCTGCATCACCAGCGCTTCTTCATTGGCCAAGGTGCTGCCCGCCACTTCGCTCAGTTCCCACACCACTTGCGCCTGCGCGTAGGCCTCGGCATGGGCCGGGTCTGCTTGCAGCCAGCGGCTGAAGGTGGCCTGGTCGCCGCTGTCGGGCTGGTCATGCAGCACGCTCAGCCATTGCAGCGCGGTGCGCTCCTGCTCGGGTGTCACCTGGATCTTCGAATGTTGAGTCACGATGCTGTCCCTGGCGGCTCTCGCAAGCTGGCCTTGCAGGCCTCTAGGGCGCGCATCATATGTTTTTCGACGGCACTTTGGGACACGCCTGTGACCTTGGCGATCTCGGCATAGGTGCGGCCATGGATGCGATTGAGCAAAAAGATGTGCCGGGTGCGCTCCGGCAGGCTGCGCAAGGCCGCCTCGACCTGGCGCAAATCATTGCCCGCCTCCAGCGCCGCCTGCGGCTCACAGCCTTGGGCGTCAGGCTCGGTCTGCCAATGCTGGTTGAGCCGGTCGCGGCTGCCTTCGCTGCGCAGATGGTCGATAGCGATGTTGCCCGCGCAACGCAGCAAATAAGTGCCCAGTTCCTCAACCTGAACCAAGGGCCGACGCCAGAACCGCAAAAACAAATCCTGAACCAGATCGGCGGCCGTGGCCCGGCAGCCCACGCGGCGGCTGACCAGCGCTTCCATTTGTGGGCGCTGGGATAAAAACACCTGCAGAAAATGCGCACGTCCATGGCGCGATTCACTGCCAGGTCCATCCTTGAGTTCGGGAGGGTTCATGGGCGTCGAGGCGGGAAGTCAAAAAGAAGGCGGATATTAATGATAAATATTCTCATATGCAAAAGCAGATGACGGGCTGTGCTGAATCCTTTGATCAAGGGTGATTGCTCAATCCAATCCCTCGCTACTACAATGCGAACAATTCTTGTTCTCTAAAGCGTCTTCTGCGCAGCTGGAGTGGTCGTTGCCCCCGTCAAACACCGTCGAGGTTCTCTATCAGGACCACCACAGCTGGCTCACCGCCTGGCTGCGGCGCAAGCTGGGTTGCCCGCAAGGCGCTGCCGATCTGGCGCAAGACACCTTTATGCGGCTGCTGACCGCCCGCGAAACACCGACCATTGCCGAACCCCGGGCTTTTTTGACCGTGGTTGCCAAGCGCGTGCTGTTTAACCACTATCGTCGCCAGGAGCTGGAGCGCGCCTATTTGCAGGCGCTGGCAGAGCTGCCCGAGACGCTGGTGCCGTCTGAAGAAGACAAAGCCATCATCCTGCAAACCCTCGCCGAGCTGGATCAATTGCTCGACGGCCTGCCCTCGCCGGTCAAGCGTGCCTTTTTGCTGGCACAGGTCGATGGCCTGAGCTATGCCGAGATCGGCGCGCAACTGGGCATTTCGATTGCCACGGTTAAACGCCACCTGAACAAAGCCGCCCTGCGCTGCTACTTCGCCCTGTGAACGGCGCCTTTAATCATCCGCCAGACATCACCCCGGGGGTCGCCGAGCAAGCGGTGAGCTGGCTGGTGGAAATGCAGGGCGGCGCGCTTAGCCCCCGGCGCCAGCAAGCCTGGGAGCATTGGCTACAGGCCCACAGCGAACACCAACGCGCCTGGGAGCATATTCAGCGGGTCAACCAACGCTTGCGCGGGCTGTCCTCGCCCCTAGCCCACGCCGCGTTGAACGCGCCGAAAAGCAGCAGCCGTCGCCACGCCCTCAAGCTGTTGCTGTTGTTGGGCACGGGCTCGGCACTGACCTACGGCCTGCGCGACCAATTGCCGATCACCCCGCTGCTGGCGGATTACAGCAGCCCGGTCGGCCAGCGTCGCAAAGTGCAGTTACAAGACGGCAGCCTGATCCAGCTCAACACCGCCAGCTCGGTGGATGTGAACCTCAACGCCCAGCAGCGCGTGATTCGTCTGCTGGAGGGCGAGATGCAGCTGATTACCGCTAAAGATCCCCGGCCTTTGCAGGTGCTCACCGCCGATGGCCTGTTGCAGCCGCAGGCCGCGCGCCTGAACCTGCGCCAATTCAATAACCGCACCGAACTGGCCGTGTTTGATGGCCGGGTCGCGCTGTCACCGGCCGATCACACCGGCAGCCCGTTGTGGGTAAACGCCCATCAGCAGGTGAGCTTTAACCGCTTGGCCTGGAGCACTCCGCAGGCGCTGGACGCTGGCAGCGGCGCCTGGACTGACGGCATGTTGGTGGCCGCACATATGCGCCTGCAAGACTTTCTGGCCGAACTGGGCCGCTACCGCCGCGGCCAACTCAATTGCGACCCTAAAGTCGCTGAGCTGCTGATCTCCGGCACTTACCCGATAGACGAGAGCGAGCGGATCCTAAGCCTGCTGGAAATCAGCCTGCCGGTGCGGGTCAGACGCTTTACCCGATACTGGGTGACGGTCGAGGCACGTGCGTAGCCCCCTGTAGGAGCGAGCTTGCCTCGCGATCTTTTTAAAGATCAAAAGATCGCGAGGCAAGCTCGCTCCTACACGATGTGTGTTTATTTCAAAGAACGTGAGCTGTTTTTAAATCTGGCGTGACAGAGAAGGTAAGCCACTTCGATTTATCCCTTCTTCTCAGGACTTTTTCATGCCCGCTCAGCCGTTCCGTCTTACGTCCCTGGCCAGTGTGTTACTGGGTGCCAGCCTCAGCTTCAACGCCGTTGCCGAGGCTGACGCCAAGCACTATCACATCGCGCCCTCCTCCCTGGAAAACGCGCTGAATCAGTTTGGACGTGAAGCCGGGGTGCTGATTTCGTTCAGTTCGGCCGCCGCCAGTGGCCTGCAAAGCCACGGTCTTGAAGGTAACTTCAACCCGGAGCAAGGCTTGCAAACGTTACTCGAAGGCACTGGCCTGCAAGCCCGTTCTGAAGGCGAAGGGGCCTTTAGCCTGCAACCGGCACCCGCTGCTAACGCCCCGCAGAGTATCGAACTGGGCGCCTCCAGCGTGGTCGGTGACTGGCTGGGCGATGCCGAGCAAATCAATGTGTTCGAGCATCCGGGCGCCCGTGACGTGATCCGCCGCGAAGAGTTCGAACGCCAGGGTGCCACGTCTGCCCGCGAGGTGCTCAACCGCATTCCCGGCGTCAACGCCCCGGAAAACAACGGCACCGGCAGCCATGACATGGCCCTCAACTTCGGCATACGCGGCCTCAACCCGCGTCTG
Source organism: Pseudomonas sp. FSL R10-1350 (assembly GCF_009600525.1). Taxonomy (NCBI): domain Bacteria; kingdom Pseudomonadati; phylum Pseudomonadota; class Gammaproteobacteria; order Pseudomonadales; family Pseudomonadaceae; genus Pseudomonas; species Pseudomonas sp. FSL R10-1350. The sequence goes on along the minus strand of NZ_WIVR01000015.1, from coordinate 27,029 downwards.
GCTACGCGTTCGACGGTGTTAATGGACGGCATTCCGGTGCCGTTTGCGCCGTACGGTCAGCCTCAGTTGTCTTTTGCCCCGGTAAGCATGGGCAACATGGATGCAGTGGATGTGGTGCGCGGCGGCGGTGCCGTGCGTTATGGCCCACAAAACGTGGGCGGCATCGTCAACTTTGTGACCCGCGCGATTCCCGTCGAGCCGACGGTCAAAGTGGGCGTTCAGACCGAAACCAGCCCGTCGTCCACACAGGACGGCTTCAAGAAAACCGCCAACCTGCTGGCAGGCGGCACGGCCGACAATGGCCTGGGCGGCGCCGTGCTTTACTCCGGAACCCGTGGCAGCGACTGGCGCGAACACAGCGACACGCGCATCGATGACCTGATTCTCAAGGGCAACTACCAGCTCGACGAAGCCAACAGTTTCAACGCCATGGCCCAGTACTACGACGGCGAGGCCCAAATGCCGGGCGGCCTGAGCACCGCGGCTTACAAGGCTGACCCGTATCAATCGACCCGCCCGAACGACAAGTTCTGGGGCCGCCGTACGCTGGTCAATTTTGGTTATCGCTACCAGGAAGACCGCCGCGAGTTCACGGTGAACAGCTTCTTCACCAAAACCCTGCGCAGCGGGTATCTGGATCAAGGCACCTTCCTCTCGCTGTCACCCCGCGAGTACTGGGTGCGCGGGGTTGAAACGCGCCTGGCCCAAGGCTTTGACCTGGGCAGCAGCGTGCACGAAGTGGGCGTGGGCTATCGCTACATCAACGAAGCCGGGCACGAGTTGCGCTACCGCACGCCTATCGCTGACAACCAACTACCGACCACCAGCAGCCGCAACGACCGCGACACCCGCGGCGCCACCGAAGCGCACGCCTTTTTCATCGACGACAAAATCAACATCGGCAAGTGGACATTCACGCCCGGCATTCGCTACGAAATGATCGAACAGCAGCAAACCAACCTGCTGACCCACGTGAAATATAAAGGCGACTACAACACGCCGTTGCCAGCACTCAACGTGATGTACCACGTCACCGACAGCTGGAACATCTACGCCAACACCGAAGGCTCGTTCGGCAGTGTGCAGTACAGCCAGATGCCGAACCGGGTCACCGGCGGTGAAGTAAAACCTGAAAAAGCCCGTACTTGGGAACTGGGCACGCGCTACGACAATGGCAACCTGCGCGCGGAGATCGGCGCATTTTTGATCAACTTCAACAATCAATACGACAGCAACCAGACCACCGACACCGTGATCGCTCGGGGGAAAACCCGCCATCAAGGCATCGAAGCCAGCGTCAACTATGCGCTCGAAGGCTTGAGCCCGGAACTGGCCGGTTTCGACGTGTATGCCACCTATGCCTATGTTGACGCGACCATCCGCGAAGATGGGCCAAACAAAGGCAATCGTGTGCCGTTCTCCTCGAAAAACAAAGGCAGCGTTGGCGTTGCTTACACCCAAGGCCCGTGGAAGGCCAATCTGGACAGCACCTTCCAGAGCAACCAGTTCGCTGACAACGCCAACACCCGCACCGAAAGCGCTGACGGCAGCACCGGCCTGATCCCCGGCTACATGCTGTTCAACACCCGCGTCGGCTACGATTTCGGCCATCAATTATCTGACTTGAACGTGGCTGTCGGGGTTAAAAATATTTTCAACCACGAGTACTACACACGCTCGTTTGACGACAACAACAAGGGCAAATACGTGGGCGAACCTCGCACCGTGTACGTCCAGACCTCTGTTGCATTTTGATATAAATCGGCCATGGCCCGCCCACGCGGGCCTTTGTCCCTGTCAAAGACTGACGCGGATCAGGGCCAATGATTGTTCCTGAAAAAAGTGCTTGAAATATTTGCTCATCGGCTCAAACACTGTAGGTGAGCGCTGACGATGAACCTTTGAGTCGCGAGGCCGTCACAACTCACACGAGCACGCTAGATAAGGGAAGCATTATGCAAACTGAAGTCTTTTCCGATAAAAACATCGCTGTTGACGCACGCACCCAGAATTGGGTGACAGCTACAGTTGAAGTTACGCTCGAGCGTTACCTGTTAGACCTGACTCGAGTCATCGTGCATGTCACCGATGAGAATGGCGGCAAGTCCGGTCCAAAAGACAAACGCTGCAAAATGGAGGCTCGTCCAAAAGGTCACCAACCGATTCTGGTATCCCACGACGCTAATGAACTGACACTCGCCGTTGAAGGCGCTGCGACCAAACTGCAGCACGCTCTGGAGCATTTGTTCGGCAAGCTGCGTGGTAAACACACCGCAAAACTGCCCGTTGAGGGGTTCGGAGAGAAAGAGCACAAAACCAGTGCTGACGTTTTGCTCGAAGAAGAATTCCTGGAAAAAGAACAGGCTGCACTCAACAGCTGATTCAGCGCCAAGCGCACTAAAAAAGGGCGGGCTTACTTCGGTAAGTCCGCCCTTTTTTGTGGTGCAAAAACGCCAGATTACAATTCGCCCTTCTCCACCTCCGGGTGCTCGCCAGAACCGGCGCCGGTCTTGCGATGCGGGTTTTCGATCTTCACTGACGGGAACTGCGAGGACGCATAGCGCACCACCAGAATCGCAAACGCCAGCAGCAGAATCGCCCCGGTCAGGTACACCACGCCCATGTCTGGCGGGTTGTGGTGCGAGACGTTGGAAATCAGCAAACGGGTCAGCGCCGTGATCGCCACGTAAATCAGGAAGCGCACGGGCATGTGGTTGGTCTTGAAATAAATCCCGACCATCGCCCCCAGTTCCAGGTAGATAAACAGCAGCAGAATGTCGTCGATGCTGATGTTGCCCTTCTCCACCATCTGCAGAAATTCCATCACCGCCGCCCAGGCAGTGACTGCACCAATGGCGAACAAGGCCAGGTAGTGGAAGGTTTCAACGAACAAATTGCCCATCGATTCGGCCAGCTCATGGACCCGGCGACGTAGCTTCTCAGCTTTGTTTACTCTCACGATGCAGCTCCTTGAGTCGATTAAAACGGATCATCCGCGATGAACGTGACGCTTTCTGCATGCAGAAAAAAGGCCAGTCACCGCCAGTGAGATGATGGCCAGCCGCGATTAGACACGTCCTCTGCCATTTGCAGCTAGAGTCAAAAAGTCGCTAGTCAAAGGGCGGTGATTGGCTTATGCTTTTTGCTGTATAAAAACACAGTATTCGTAAGACAACTTATCGTGAAGGCATATGAGGTGGTAAATGGCCGTCGAAGTGGTATACCGCAGCAGCCGAGATCTGGAGCGTTTGTTCATGGATAAAGCCGAAGCTGACCGTCATGACAAAATGCTCGAGCTGGCCGAGCTGCTGGCTGAAGTGTTGCAAAAGGCTGTGCCGTCGCTGAACGAGCAGCAAGTTGAAGAAGCCGGCATCTACATGGCGAAGAACCGCGATGTGTTCGCCAAGGCCTTCAAGAGCCAGCCCGACGCGCTGTCCGAGCTGCTGGTCGAGAGCGAGTAATCAGTCGCGCCCTCGCTTGACTCTCCCCTTTGGGGCAACGTTTACCTTGAAAGGCCTTCTTTCAGGTGAGTGTAGCGATGAGCAAGCGTGTACTGATCATTCTGGGGCATCCCTCGACCGACAGTTTCTGTGGCGCGATAGCAACCTGTTATTTCGAGGCAGCAGCGCAGGCTGGTCGCGAGGTGCGCATAGTGCAACTGGGTGCTCTGAACTTTGACCCGGTGCTGCACGAAGGTTACAACCAGAGCCAGACACTGGAACAAGACCTGCTCGATGCCCAGGCAGACATCATGTGGGCCGAGCATCTGGTGTTTGTGTTTCCACTGTGGTGGGGCGGCGTTCCGGCTTTGCTCAAAGGCTTTATCGACCGCACCTTCCTGCCAGGCTTTGCCTTCAAGTACCGCCAGGGCAAAGTCTTCCCTGACAAATTGCTCAAAGGCCGCACCGCCCACCTGCTGGTCACCATGGACACTGCACCGTGGTATTACAAATGGGTTTACTGGATGCCGGGGCTTCATCAAATGCGCAAGCACACTTTGGCGTTTTGCGGCATAAAACCGCTGACCACCTTGATGTTCGGCCCAGTGTTAACCTCGACCACAACTCAACGGCAAAGGTGGCTGCAACAGGCCATGACGCTTGCCCGTCGCTAATGCTCCGTCGGCCGACGCCTCTTTTAAGGACCTTTCATGTACATCGGCAAAGCGGCCCAATTGTCAGGCACGACCATAAAAAGCATTCGTCACTACGAAGCCATCGGCTTGTTGCCCTCCCCTCAACGTCAGGGCAAATACCGCATCTACTCCCAACACAGTGTTGAGTGGCTGAAGTTCATCAAGTGTGCACAGCAGTTGGGTTTCAAACTTAAGGAAATGCTCACGATTGTCGAGAACCACCCAGGGCAACCCTTGCCGTGGGAGGTGGTCAGCAACGCCATCGAGGTAAAGAAAAATGCTGTGGCGAGGCAGATCGAAGCATTGCAACAGGTGCAGGCGCAGTTGGTTGAATTTGAAACCCGTTTCAAGGATGCCTCACAACCTGTGAATCCTGGCTGCGATCCTTAACCTGCAGAAAACCGGCCCGCTTTTAGTCCTGCCCATACAGCAGCTTCTGCGCCAATTCGTCCGAAACCCGGGCCGGTGAACGTTTTTCGGCCTGGGCGTGGGCGTAGATGCCGGTCAGACGTTTGCTGATTTGCAGCAAATGCTGATTGATGGTTTCTGGCTGCGCCCCTTGGTGGGTCAATGCCATGTAGATCAGCCCGCCCGAATTGATGACGTAATCGGGCGCATACAAAATGCCTCGACGCTCCAACTGGTCGGCCACTTGCAAGTTGGTCAGCTGATTGTTGGCGCATCCGGCCACAGCAGAGCAGCGCAATTGGGCGACGCTGTGCCAGTTCAACACGCCACCCAACCCGCACGGCGCCAGGATGTCACACGGCGTGCTGAGCAAGGCTTCGCAGGCCACCGGATGAGCGCCCAACTGCTCCATGGCCAAGCGTACTTTGCCGGGGTCGGTGTCGCACACCAGCAGCTCGGCGCCAGCCGCGTGCAGTTGCTCGGCCAGGGCATAGCCGACTTTGCCCAAGCCTTGAATGGCAACGCGCAAGCCTTCGAGATTGTCACTGCCCAGCCGCGATGAGGCGGTGCTGCGGATGCCGGCAAACACGCCCATGGCCGTGTGCGCCGAAGGATCACCGGCGGCGGTGGTACTGGTGACGTGGCGGGTGTATTGGGCGATGCAGTCCATATCGGCAGTGGAGGTGCCGCTGTCGATGGCGGTGATGTAGCGGCCGTCGAGTTGCTCCACGCAGCGACCAAATGCTTCAAACAGCGCTGAACGGCTTTCAACATGAGGCGCGCGCATGATGACCGCTTTTGCCCCACCGACTGCCAGCCCGGCCAGCGCTGCTTTATAGCTCATGTCCTGGGCCAGACGGACCGCATCGCTGACGGCACTTTCGTCGTTGGGGTACGCCAGATAACGGCACCCACCCAACGCTGGCCCCAAGCGACTGCTGTGAATGGCAATCACGGCTTTAAGCCCTGTAACGGGATCAATACTGAGGTGCAGCGACTCCACATGAGCGCTTTGCATGAGAGCAAACATTAACCAGCCCTCGATCGGTGACAGGTAAACGCCAGTATAGGCCGTCGCAAAAAAGGCGTTGAAGTGAGCAGGAATAAGGTTCGAGGATTTGCGGTGGTTGCAGGTATATGGAGAACGCCAGATCTGCCGACGGCTGCGATGGTTTGATTTTCAAGATCAAAAGATCCCAGCCTTCGGCGGCTCCTATAAGGTTTAGCGTCCGTTAGATCGGCGTATCCGGTTGCCGTGCCGGGTGCGCCTGGATAAAGGCCGGGTGCTGTTCGGCCAATGTCGCCACCCTCGCAATACGCGGATAAGCCTCCAGCGACACGTTGAACCGTTGTGCCGCGTACACCTGCGGGATCAGGTACACGTCTGCCAGGCCCGGCTCCGGGCGAAAGCAATAGCCGCTGTCACCGATCATGTGTTCGATGGCCGCCAAACCCTGGCTGATCCACTGCTCGATCCACTGGCTCACCTGCTCTTCGTTCTGCCCCTGTTGGCGCAGTTGGTTGAGCACGCTGACGTTGTGCAACGGGTGGATATCACAGGCCACCAAGGCCGCAACGGCACGTTCGTGAGTGCGGGTGATCAGGTCTTCGGACAGTAATGGCCGCACCGGGTAGCGTTCTTCGAGGTATTCGATGATCGCCGGTGACTGGATCAATACGCTGCCGTCATCGGTGCGCAAGGCCGGTACACGGCCCTGCGGGTTGATCGCCTGGTAGATGGGCTGGCGCTGCTCGCCCTTGAGCAGGTTGATCGGCACGGCCTGGTAATCCAGGCCTTTAAGTGCCAAAGCGATGCGCACCCGGTACGACGAGGTCGAACGGTAGTAAGCAAAGAGTTCCATGGCTCGCTCCTCAGCGTGCAGCGACAACCTTGCCACGGCATTCGCCAAAACCGATTGAGGCAAAACCTTCACGCTTGCAACGGGCGCGGAAGATGATTTCGTCGCCATCTTCAAGGAATTTGCGCACTTCACCCGACGACAATTCCACCGGATGTTTACCGCCTTCGGTGATTTCCAGCAGGCTGCCCAGTTGCGATTGGTCAGGGCCTGACAAGGTGCCCGAACCGAACAAGTCACCCGGCTGCAACTGGCAACCGTTGACGCTGTGGTGAGCCACCAACTGCGCGGCGGTCCAGTACATGTTCAGACTGTTGCTCAAACCCAAACGCTGCGCAGGCAGGTTTTGTTCGCGCATTGATGTGGTCAACAGCAGCACTTCCAGTTCGATGTCCAATGCACCGTGGGCCTGATCGTGGGCATCCAGCAGATACGGCAGCGGCTGCGGATCACCTTGCGGGCGCGCAGGTTGCGCACGGCGGAACGGTTCCAGGGCTTCGGCGGTCACCACCCATGGCGAGATACTGGTGATAAAGCTTTTGGACAGGAACGGCCCCAGCGGCTGATATTCCCACGCCTGAATGTCACGTGCCGACCAGTCGTTGAGCAGGCAGAAACCGGCAATGTGTTCGCTCGCCTCGCCGATCGCGATGGCATCGCCCATGTCGTTGCCCTGGCCGATCCAGATGCCCAACTCCAGTTCATAGTCCAGACGGGCGCAGGGGCCAAACACCGGTTCGGTCTGCCCGGCGGGCAAGGTTTGGCCTTTAGGACGGCGCACGTCGACGCCCGACGGGCGAATGGTCGAGGCACGGCCGTGGTAGCCGATTGGTACGTACTTGTAGTTGGGCAGCAGCGGATTGTCGGGACGGAACAGTTTGCCGACGTTTTTCGCGTGTTCAATGCCCACGTAGAAGTCGGTGTAATCACCGATTTTGGCGGGCAGGTGCAGTTCGCAATCAGCCGCCAGCGGTAGCAGTTTGGCGCCCTGGGCTTCGATCTTGCCGCGCAGGGTGCTGCCTTCGCCCAGCAGTTCCAGCAAGCGTTCACGCAAAGCCACGCGAGCGCTTTTGCCCAAGGCAAAGTAGGCGTTCAAGGCGCCGCCCAACGAGGCTTCTACGGCGACTTTGGCAGGCCCTTCGAACAAACCGGCAGCCAGTGCGGCTTCCAGGTCGAAGATGTGCTCGCCGATCGCAACGCCACTGCGCGGAGCTGAACCTTGAACGCTAAACACGCCCAGCGGCAGGTTTTGTAACGGGAAATCGCTGTGACCATTGGCGGAGGCGATCCAGCTACGGGTTAAGGTGGACTGGGTCATGGTTATCTCCGGTTCGGGGTAAAGGTCGAGGGCAACGAAGCCCAGCAAGCGTCGTAATGGGGTTGCAGTTGCGGGCACTCGAGGGCGAATTGGCTCGGACGCAGCACCTGGCTGGTCTCAAACATAAAGGCCATGGTGTTGTCGATTTTGCTCGGTTGCAGATCGGCCGCAATGGCTTTGCTGCAGGTTTCGGCATCCGGGCCGTGGGCGCTCATGCAACTGTGCAGCGAAGCACCGCCGGGCAAGAAGCCTTCGGCCTTGGCGTCATAGCTGCCCTGGATCAGGCCCATGAACTCGTTCATCAAGTTGCGGTGGAACCACGGCGGCCGGAAGGTGTTCTCTGCCACCATCCAGCGCGGCGGGAAGATCACAAAGTCGAGGTTGGCCAGACCCGGCACGCTGGTCGGCGAGGTCAGCACGGAGAAGATCGACGGATCGGGGTGATCGAAACTGACCGTGCCGATGGTGTTGAAACGGCGCAGGTCATATTTGTACGGCACATTGTTGCCGTGCCACGCGACCACGTTTAGCGGTGAGTGATCCAGCTCGCAACCCCACAGTTCGCCGAGAAACTTTTGCACCAGGGTGACCGGTTGCTGCGAGTCTTCGTAGTGCGCGATCGGGCTCAGGAAGTCACGCGGGTTGGCCAGGCCATTGCTGCCAATCGGCCCCAGATCGGGCAGGCGCAGCGGCGCGCCGTGGTTTTCTGCGATGTAGCCGCGGGCTTGTGCGTCGAGCAGTTCAACGCGGAACTTGAGCCCTCGCGGGATCACGGCAATTTCCAGCGGCTCCAGGTCCAGACGCCCCAACTCAGTGACAATGCGCAAACGGCCCTGCTCCGGCACCAGCAGCAACTCGCCATCAGCATTGAAAAACACACGCTGCATCGAGGTGTTGGCGCGGTAGCTGTAGATGCTGATCCCGGCAGGTTTGTCCGGGCCGGCGTTGGCGACCATGCCGACCAGACCGTCGATAAAATCGGTGGGCTCGGCAGGAATCGGCAGCGGGTTCCAGCGCAGGCGGTTAGGCGTCACCGGCCCCAACGGACCACCGGCCAATTGGCGCTCAAGCTTGGTAAAGGCCGGGTGATTGGCGGACGGCTTGATCCGGTACATCCAGGTGCGCCGCGACTCGCTACGAGCCATGGTGAATGCTGTGCCAGAGAGCAATTCGGCGTACAGACCATAGGGGACTTTTTGCGGAGAGTTCTGCCCGACGGGCAACGCGCCCGGCAATGCTTCACTGCTGAATTCGTTGCCAAACCCGGATTGATACGCGAGGTCAGACAAAGACGAGTCGAGGTTCATGGAGCCTCCAGAGTGGAGAAAACAGTGGACTCACTCAACGCTGAACCGCGTGTGTGTCACTGCGTTATTTTTATCGTAATCGAATTACGCATAACGTAATTTGATTGGCAGTAAGCGTCAAGCTATAAAGACGCCCATTCATCCCGAGACCCGCGCCCCCATGCAAAAGCCTCCAAGCACCGCTGACAGCACCGGCAAACAGAAAGTGCGCTCTGCTGAAGTCGGCACCGACATTCTCAAGGCCTTGGCCGAGCTGTCGCCATCGACCTCGTTATCGCGTCTGGCCGAGCACGTGCAGATGCCGGCGAGCAAGGTCCATCGCTACTTGCAGGCGCTGATTGCCAGCGGGTTTGCCGAGCAAAATACCGCCACCAACCATTACGCCCTGGGCCGCGAAGCATTGCGCGTGGGGTTGGCCGCGCTCAACAGCATGGACGTGCTCAAAGTTGCCGCCCTGCCGATGGCTGAGCTGCGTGATGACTTGAACGAAACCTGCTTTCTGGCCGTGTGGGGCAATCAGGGCGCGACCGTGGTGCACATCGAAGCCGCCGTTCGTGCGGTCACGGTGGTGACCAAGCTGGGTTCGGTGCTGCCGCTGCTCAGTTCATCCACAGGGCTGGTGTTCAACGCCTTTTTGCCTGACCGCGAAACCGCCGAATTGCGCGGGCTGGAACTTGCCACCGACCATGTGCACCCGCTGCAACCTGCCCAGGCCTATACCGCGATCAGCGAGCAGATCCGCACCCGTGGTCTGCATTTTGTGCACGGCCTGTTGATGCCTGGCGTCGATGCGCTGTCGGCGCCGGTGTTTGAAGCGACCGGCAAAGTGGCGGGCGTGCTGACCGTGGTCGGCCCTACCTCTCTGTTCCATGCCGATGAACATGGCCCAGCGGCGCAGCGTTTACTGGCAGCGGCCCACGCCGTCAGTTGGCGCATGGGCTACCAGCCCGATTGATCACGTTGCGTGTTGCACACACAAAAGGCGTCGCACAATGAAGCCCAGTAAAACAACCTTGTTCGACCTTTATGCTGTGTTGGCCATCAGCACCCACAGAAGCTTTCGCAAAGCGGCCGATGAGCTTGAGATTTCTGCGTCTGCGTTAAGCCACGCGATTACCAACCTGGAAGCGCGGATGGGCACACGGCTGTTTAACCGCACCACTCGCTCTGTGTCGCTGTCGGAGGCTGGCAGGTTGTTTGTTGAGCGCATCAGCCCGGCGATTGAAGAAATCCAGCTCGCGGAAGAAGGACTGAACGCCTTTCGGCAATCGCCTCAGGGAACGCTGCGCATCAGCGCTTCAGAGACGGCGGCGCGGATTGTGATGTACCCGGCGTTTACCGCGTTTTTGCAGCGTTTTCCAGACATGCAGGTCGAAATTGTCGTGCAAGAAGGCTTGGTTGATATTGTTGCGGACAACCTGGACGCAGGCATCCGCCTGCGCGATCAGGTGCCAAAAGACATGATCGCCGTGGCCTTGGGCCCGGAAGTGTTTCGCCCGCTGGTGGTCGCCTCCCCTGACTATCTGGCGCGTCACGGCACGCCCGAATCCCCCGAGCAATTGAGCCAGCACAACTGCCTGGCCTATCGCTTTTCCAACGGGCAGATCTACCACTGGGAATTTGTGCGCGGTGACGTACGCAGCGTGGTCAAGCCACAAGGCAATTTCATCGTTAATGCCCAGACGCTGATCGTCGAAGCCGCGAAACAGGGTGCGGGCATCGCCTACGTCGACGACTCCAGTATCCGGGCTGATATCGCTCGGGGTGAATTGGTCCCCTTGCTGCTCGACTGGTGCGAGCCCTTCCCCGGTCTGGCGCTTTACTACCCGGGGCACCGGCTTGTGCCGTCCGGGCTGCGGGCGCTGATAGACAGTTTGCGCAGTGATCGCCCACTTAAAAACTGAGCTTGCTCGCGAACCTTTAAACGATCAAAAGATCGCGAGGCAAGCTCGCTCCTACAGGGTTTATCAGCGTGACGGCTTGAACTGCATCAGTTGGCCCCCGGAAACTGCGCCCGCATAAAGCGTTCGTAGGCTTGATCATCCAGTTCCCGGCGCGCTTTAACCAAATGTTCGACGCCATACGGCGCGCAATAACGCAGCCGGTCTGTGCCGTCGGTGACGGCGGCATAAATGTCTTTGGCTACCTGCTCGGGTGTGGCCACGCCTTCGGCCAGCTTGGTCATCGCCTCTTGGGTGCTGGCCAGAAATGCGTCGTAAGCGGGTACGTTGCCACTGCCGTTGCTTTCACGCGCGGAGCGCTCATGGAACGGCGTCATAATGCCGCCCGGCTCGAACAGTTTGACGACGATATGCTGCGAGGCCAGTTCATAGGCAATCGACTCGGTAAAGCCTTCAAGGGCGAACTTGGTCGAGATGTACACCGCGCTGTTGGGCAGGCCGAAAATACCGCCACAGGAACCGACGTTCAAAATCATCCCGCCGCCCTGCTGGCGGAGTATCGGAATGACGCGCTGGATCACATTGATAACGCCGAAAACATTCACATCATAATTTTTGCGAATCTTTTCGATGGGCATCCCCTCAATCACACCGTACTGGCCGTAACCTGCGTTGTTGATGACCACGTCAATTCGGCCAAATCGTTCCAGTGCCACGGTCAGCGCGCTATCGATGCTGGCGGTGTCTTCGACATCCAGCCGTACAACCATCAGGTTCGCAATACCGTCCAGCCCATGGGCGGCATCGGGATTACGCACGGTGGCGACTACATTGAAACCGTGTTCGGCAAAGTACCGGGCCGTCGCAGCCCCGACGCCGCTGGAGCTTCCGGTGATCAGCATGGTTTTTTTCATGGGGTTCCCCTTTCAGAAGTGCAACCAGTCTGAGCGGGAAATGGCGTCGGTTTAAGACCGAAATCAGGGATGCCTTAGTGAGCCACTTGCATCAATCGCAACATTGCGCGTGCCGTGGCAAGCCGCGACGCAGAGCACTGCAGGCCTGGCTGACTGTTGCCTAATTTGTAACAGAGCTTGTCGTAAACCGGCCTTACTCCCAGGCCGGCGAGCCCTTATTCTTGTCGCACTTACCGGGCACACCCGCCCGCCAGAGCATTGAGTCACAGTGATTCTGCTCTCACTGTTTACCCTGACGTTGATTTGCTGCTCCTTGATGAACGTCTTCTTTGGCCGCTGTTTTACAGCGGCCTTTTTTATGCCCGAGATTTAAGCCCTGATGCGGGATTTAAATCATCAGCATCAACAAGGGCGCGGCCAGCAGGTTGAGGATCCCGGTGAGGACCATGACCAAACCGGCCACCGAGCCTTCTTCGCTGCCCACTTCACGGGCACGGCTAACGCCCGCACCGTGAGCACCGACCGCAAACAGTGCACCGCGCGCCAGGCTGCTGCGCAACGGCAACCATTTGAGCAGGATGCCGCCCATCATGGCGCCAAACACGCCCGTGAACATCACGAACACGGCGGTGAGTTCCGGCACGCCGCCCAGGCTTTGCGCAACGGGCATGGCGAACGGCGTGGTAATGGAGCGCGGCACCAGCGACAAGGTCAGTGATGTGTCGAGTGCCAGCACTTTGGCCAGCCAGTACGAGCTGCCAATCGAGGCGATACTGCCCGCCAACATGCCGAGCAACAACGCCAGCCAATGCCGCGCCAGCAGCTTGCGTTGCTGCCAAATGGGTACGGCGAACGCGACGGTCACCGGACCGAGCACCAGCATCAGCCAATGGGTATCACGGGAATATTCGGCGTAGGCGGTGTGTAGCGGCGCGGCCACTGCCAGCAACAAGGCAGGCACCAGTATCAGCGGCGACAACAGGTAGCGCCCGGTGCGCCGGTACAACCAGCGGCTCAAGCCATAGGTCCCCAGCGTGAGCACCAGCCAGAACATCGGCATCAGTTCAGCCCTCATGGCGCAGCTTCCAGCGGCACACGGCTTCTACGGTAAAGGCCGTGACGATCATCACCAGCAGGGTGCTCACGCCAATCACCAACAAAATGCGCCAGCCCTCGTCACGCACCAAAGCGCCGTGATCGAGCAGGCTCATCAAGGCGGGAATAAAGAACAACAGCATTTCGGCCATCAATACACCGGCGCCCAGTTGTAAGGTGGCAGGCTTGACCCAGCCCAGGGCGAAGGCCAGCAGTAACAGGATCATGCCCATCACCCCGCCGGGGATCGGCACCTGCAACCACACGGCGATCTGACAGCCGACAAAATAGATGGCCAGCAATACGGCGATTTCACTGATCAGCCGACCCATACGTTTTACATCGAAGCGTTTCATAGTGGTTCCAGTGCAGACAGGCCTTCAGTTTAAAGATGCACCTTCCATACCTAAAACGAATTGTTAGACTGGCCTGCATTCCAGTCTGGAATCACATCATGGAATTCAAACAACTGCGCACCTTCGTTGAGGTGGTACGCCACGGCGGCTTTACCCAGGCCGCCCAACACCTGCACATCAGCCAATCGGCGGTGAGCAAACAAGTCGCACAACTGGAGCACAGCCTCAGCACGACGCTGTTTGACCGGTTCGGTTCGCACGTGCGCCTCACTGCAGCCGGACAGGTGGTGCTGCAACGCGCCGAAGGCATGCTGCGGTTGCACAATGAGTTATTGAGTGAGCTTGATGACTTGAGCCACCTGGAACGCGGCGAGTTGAAACTGGGTTTGCCGCTGCTAGGCGGTAATGCGCTGTTTGCCAACCTGTTTGCCGAGTACCGGCGTCGCTACCCGAATATTCAGGTGCAACTGCTCGAAGGTGGCAGTTTGAATATTGAACAGGCGGTGTTGAGCGGCGAACTGGAGTTGGGCGGCAGCCTGACGCCCAAAAACAATCAGGCGTTTTCCTGGCAGCCCTTTTGCGACGAGCCGCTGGACGCCTTGCTGCCGGCCAATCATCCGCTGGCAGAAGGCGGCAGCGTGCGCCTGGAGCAACTGGCCGAGACGCCGTTTTTGCTCTATCAACGCAGCTTTGTGCTTAACGATCGTGTAGTCCAGGCCTGCCAGCAAATGGGCTTTACCCCCAAGGAAGGCGGGCGCAGCGGCCAGTCAGACTTTTTGGTGGCGCTGGTGGCGGCCGGCCAAGGCGTGGTCTTGTTGCCCAGCGTGGTCGCACGCGAACTGGTGCGCCCCGACGTCATACGTTTAAAGCTGATTGCCCCCGACACCCTACGCTGGGACATCGCCTTTATCTGGCGCGAAGGCGCGTACTTGTCACGCGCAGCTCAAGCCTGGCTGGAGCTGCTGCGTGAGCGGTCGATTACTGGGTCAGTGCTTTGATGAAGTCTTCAACCCACGGCTCGGAGTCGGCTTCAGGGGTAACGGTTTCGCTGGCATCCAGGCGCAGCATCGACTGGACTTCACGCAGTCCCAGCTCGGCAAACAGTTCAGTGAGCAGTTGGCCACCGCCGCAATAGGTATCGCCGTAGCTGGAGTCGCCCAACGCGATCACGGCACCCGGCAGACCGCGCCAGGCTGCGGGCAGCAGGTCACGGATCTCGCTGTACAACGGGGTCAGGTTATCAGGCAGCTCGCCCATGCCCGTGGTGGAGGTCACCGCCAAAAAAGCGTCCGGAGCAAAGGCCTGAATATCGGCTAGCGTGGCGCGCGGGTTAAACAGCACCTCAAAACCGACTTCGGTCAGCAGTTGTTTGGCGTGGCGGGCGACTTCTTCTGCGGTGCCGTACACCGAGCCTGAAAGGATGGCGACTTTCATCAATCTGATCCTGTAACTGACTAAAAGGCAGAGATACTAACAGGTGACGCCCTGCTTTCGGTGATAGCACGTAGACAGCTTGTCGCGATGTCCTAAAATGGCTCGAACTTATCTGACTTTTGGAGTGCTGCACCATGATCAACGCCCGTTTACTGCAGCGCATGGTGGACGCGTCCCAGGACGGTATTGTGGTGGCCGAGCAGGAAGGTGAAGACAACATCCTTATCTACGTCAATAAAGCGTTTGAGGCACTGACGGGCTACAGCAGCGACGACATCCTGTATCAGGACTGCCGCTTTTTACAGTCAGGCGACCGCGACCAGATTGGTTTGCACTTGATCCGCGAGGCTATCGCCAGCGGAGAGCCGACACGACAGGTGCTGCGTAATTACCGCAAAGATGGTTCGTACTTCTGGAACGAACTGTCGATCACGCCCGTTTTCAACGACGCTGATCAACTGACCTACTTTATTGGGGTGCAAAAGGATGTCACCCAACAGGTAAAAGCTCAGCAAAAAGCCGCTCAACTGGAGATCGAGTTGGCGGCAGTAAAAGCTGAACTGGAGGCGCTCAAAGCGGCCAAGGGTGTTAGCGCGCCGCCGCTTGCTTAAGCTCAGCGTCCAGGCGCTGGTTCATCAAAGCGGTCTCGCTGCCCAGACAGGCAATCGATGAGCCAGCCAGCGCGTCTTGTGCCACATTGGCGGCCTCACCGGCCAGCGCCACTGAACAGTCCAGCGATTGCGCAAGGCGGATCAAGCGGCGCTGATGGGCTGCGCCCACTACCTGACGGGCGAACAGCACGACCGCACGAGGCTGAACCTGCTCACAAATCAGCGACAGCTCATCCAGCGGCTGACCAACGGCCAATACCCTGATCAGCCGGTCATTGCGACTCAACAGCAAGCCGGCCACCAGCAGTTCCAGCTCTGTGCACAACTCGGGCAGCCCCACCAGCAGCACGCAATCTTGGGCGTCCATGGGTTGCAGGTGCAGGCGCTGCTGAACGCGGCCGCGCAAAAAGCGATCAAGCAGCAACCATTCGCTGGTGCGGCCAAACTCATCTTGCGCCTTGAGCAGTTGCTCCCAGAGCGGCATCAAGATGCTTTTGAACACGACTTCCAGCGGGTAACTGGAGAAAATCTGCCCATACAGGCGATCCAGTTCAGCTTCGTTAAAGGCGCTGAGCGCAGCTTGAACACGCGCTTGCCACTGTTCGTATTCGTCAGCCAAAGCCTCTTTCGGTACGCTGACAGAGGCGGTAGGGCGTGCCAGCAATTCGGCCACTTTGCTGACCGCAACGCCGCGCTCAAGCCAGCCCATGACCTGACGCACTGCCTCAATATCGCTCATTGTGTA
This sequence comes from Pseudomonas sp. FSL R10-1350, assembly GCF_009600525.1. Classification (NCBI taxonomy): domain Bacteria; kingdom Pseudomonadati; phylum Pseudomonadota; class Gammaproteobacteria; order Pseudomonadales; family Pseudomonadaceae; genus Pseudomonas; species Pseudomonas sp. FSL R10-1350. Next base: position 10,946 of record NZ_WIVR01000015.1, on the reverse strand, counting down.
CAAGCGATGCCCTGTTTCGGTGCGTGTCGGCTGGATCAAACCATAGCGCCGCTCCCACGCACGCAAGGTCACCGGGTTAATGCCGGTGAGCCGGGCGACTTCTCTGATCGGGTAAAGGCCCGGCAGTTCTGGCTGACCTGCCGCGAGCGCAACGGGCTCAAGTTCAGTGATCACGGGCATGGTTAAGGCCTGTTACAAGAGTGAATTGAGGGATTCTACGCTTCATCTCCCTCGCTGTGGCGATCCCGTTGACTGCGTTCGGGAACAATCCTTGCTTGTTTTTCCAGACACAGCCCACCACCCCGGTGCTGTGTTTTGTGGTTGCCCTACCCGGGCAGCATCAGCCTCATGGAGATACACAATGTCTACCTCCCCTGTCACCTTGATGGTCGCGCGCCGTGTCGCGAAAGGCCGTTACCAGGAACTGATCGCCTGGCTGCACGAAGGCGAACAGTTAGCCACCGACTTTCCCGGTTACTTGGGTTCAGGCGTGCTGGCACCGCCCCCGAGCGACGATGAATTCCAGATCATTTTCCGCTTTGCCGACGAAGCCACCCTGCACGCGTGGGAACACTCGGTGTCGCGCAAGGCCTGGTTGCAGCGCGGCAGCCACCTGTTTGCCAACCCTTCAGAACATCGCGTCAGCGGCATCGATGGCTGGTTTGGCGCCGCCGGGCAGCGCCCACCTCGCTGGAAACAGGCCGTGGCCATCTGGCTGGCGTTCTTTCCGGTGTCGTTGTTGTTCAACTTTGCACTGGGCCCATTGCTGGGCGAGTTGAGTTTGTTGCCACGGGTGTTTGTCAGCACCTTGGCCCTGACGCCGCTAATGGTGTATCTGTTTATTCCGCTTTCGACCCATTTGCTCGCAGGCTGGCTGCACAGCACGCCCAACAAGCCCTTGCGCACAAACTCCCTCGCGCAACGCAGTTAAACGATCGCCCCGGGCTTGGCAGTCAGGTCGCGGACGCTGGTATAGTTTTGCCATTGCGCCGCGACTGTTTCCGGCTATTTCGCATCGAGCCCGTCATGCCCACGTCTTCTGCCCCGATCCTGATCACTGGTGCTGGCCAGCGCATTGGTTTGCACTGTGCCCGGCAACTGCTGGCTGACGGTTATCCCGTCATCATCAGCTATCGCAGCGAAAAGCCCGGCGTGCAGGCGTTACGCGAGCTGGGCGCGACTACGTTGTATGCCGACTTTTCCAGTGAAGGCGGCATTCTCGACTTTATCGAGCGGCTTAAAGCCCACACCGACACGTTGCGGGCTATCGTCCATAACGCCTCAGCGTGGCTGGCAGAGACGCCTGGCACTGAAACCAGCGCTTTTACCCAGATGTTCAGCGTGCACATGCTCGCCCCGTATCTGATTAACCTGCATTGCAGCGAATTGTTGTTGCGCTCAAGCCCGGCCGACATCGTGCATATCAGCGATGACGTGACCCGCAAAGGCAGTAGCAAGCACATAGCCTATTGCGCCACCAAAGCCGGGCTCGACAGCCTCACGCTGTCATTCGCGGCTAAACTGGCGCCCCATATCAAAGTAAACGGCATCGCTCCGGCCTTGCTGATGTTCAACCCAGACGACGACGCGGCGTACCGCACCAACGCCCTGGCCAAGTCAGCCCTGGGCATTGAGCCCGGCGCCGGGGTGATTTACCAAAGCCTGCGCTACCTGCTGGATAACCCGTACGTGACCGGCACCACCTTGACCGTCAACGGCGGACGACACGTTAAGTAAGACGTCCGCGAGGAAGCATTTTCATGAGCACATCATTGCCTGAGCATTACCGCGAAATCCTGGTCGGCCTCGGTGAAAACCCTGAGCGCGAAGGCCTGCTCGACACCCCGAAACGCGCCGCCAAGGCCATGCAGTATCTGTGTCACGGCTATGCCCAGAGCGTGGAAGATATCGTCAACGGCGCCCTGTTTGCCTCAGAAAGCGATGAAATGGTAATCGTCGCTGACATCGAGCTTTACTCGTTGTGCGAGCACCACCTGCTGCCGTTTATTGGCAAGGCCCACGTGGCCTACATTCCGACCGGCAAAGTATTGGGGCTGTCGAAGGTCGCCCGCATCGTCGACATGTTTGCCCGTCGCCTGCAGATCCAGGAAAACCTCACCCGCGAAATCGCCGACGCCATTCAGAACATTACCCAGGCGGCGGGCGTTGCCGTGGTGATCGAAGCCAAGCACATGTGCATGATGATGCGCGGTGTAGAAAAACAGAATTCGACCATGAACACCTCGGTCATGCTTGGCGCGTTCCGCGAGTCGAGCAGCACCCGCATGGAGTTCCTGCAATTGATTGGACGGAGCAAGTCGTAATGCCACAACTTCAGCCAGGAACGGCCCGCATCCGTGTCAAAGACCTGCGTCTGCGCACCTTTATCGGGATTAATGAAGACGAGATCCTCAACAAGCAGGATGTGTTGATCAACCTCACCATCCTGTATGCCGCGCAAGAAGCGGTACGGGATAACGACATCGATCACGCCCTGAATTACCGGACCATCACCAAGGCGGTGATTCAGCACGTCGAAGAGAACCGCTTCGCCCTGCTTGAGCGCCTGACCCAAGAACTGCTCGACCTGGTGATGAGCAACACCGCCGTGCAGTACGCCGAAGTCGAGGTCGACAAGCCCCACGCCCTGCGCTTTGCTGAATCGGTGTCGATTACGCTAGCGGCTTGCCGCTAAGCTACAGCCCACTGAACCCAGGTAAATTTTATGACGCCCCAAGAACAACTTGAACTTGAAGCTGCCGCCTTTCGCCGCCTTGTCGCGCATCTGGACAGCCGCAAAGACGTACAAAATATTGACCTGATGAACCTCTCGGGTTTTTGCCGTAACTGCCTGTCCAAGTGGTACAAGGCCGCGGCAGATGAGCGCCAGATCGAGGTCAGCCTCGATGACGCCCGTGAAGTGGTCTACGGCATGCCGTACGCCGAATGGAAAAACCTTTACCAGAAAGAAGCCAGCGCCGAACAAGTAGCGGCGTTCGCCAAAGGAAAACACGAATGACTGATTTGAACACCCTGCGCGCCAGCCTAAACAGCGGCGAACACGTATTTGCCGACACGCTTGCGTTTGTCGCCGCGCAGTACGATTACCAGCCGCAGGCTTTCAACAACGGCGGCGTCGAGAACGCGGCCGGGCAAAACGAAGGCTCGTGCAAGACCTTGGGCCTGGCCCTGCTCGAAGGGTTCAGCGATCAAGAAGCGCTGCTGGCGTTCGGCGAGCATTACCGCTCGGTACTGGCGACGCCAGAAGGCACCGACCACGGCAACATCCGCGCGCTGATCAGCCACGGCCTGGCCGGGGTTACATTCCAGACCCAGCCGCTGACGCGCAAGGCGTAAAAAAACCTTGTAGGAGCGAGCTTGCCTCGCGATCTTTTAAAAGATCAAAAGATCGCGAGGCAAGCTCGCTCCTACAGGTTCTTTGCCCACAAAAAAACCGGCCGAAGCCGGTTTTTTAGGCGCTACGGATTACTTGAACTCAGCGTTCTGCAGGCCGTCCAGGTAACGCTCGGTATCCAGTGCTGCCATGCAGCCGGCACCGGCCGAGGTGATGGCTTGACGGTAAACGTGGTCAGCCACGTCGCCCGCCGCAAACACGCCTTCGATGCTGGTCGCAGTGGCGTTGCCTTCACGGCCGCCCTTGACCACCATGTAGCCGTCTTTGAGTTCCAGTTGACCTTCGAACAGCGAGGTGTTCGGGGTGTGGCCGATGGCGATGAACACGCCGTCTACTTTGATTTCGTCAAAGCTGCCGTCGTTGTTTTTCAGGCGGGCACCGGTCACGCCCATGTTGTCACCCAGCACTTCGTCCAGGGTGGCGTTCAATTTGAACTCGATCTTGCCTTCAGCCACGCGGGCGTTCAGCTTGTCGATCAGGATTTTCTCGGCGCGGAAGGTTTCGCGGCGGTGAACCAGGGTCACTTTGCTCGCGATGTTGGCCAGGTACAGGGCTTCTTCAACTGCCGTGTTACCGCCACCCACGACTGCCACCGGCTTGTTGCGATAGAAGAAACCGTCGCAGGTTGCACAGGCCGACACGCCCTTGCCCATAAAGGCTTCTTCAGACGGCAGGCCCAGGTAACGGGCGCTGGCGCCGGTGGCGATGATCAGCGCGTCGCAGGTGTAAGTGCCGCTGTCGCCGGTCAGGCTGAACGGTTTGTTTTTCAGATCAACGGCGTTGATGTGATCAAACACGATCTCTGTTTCAAAACGCTCGGCGTGCTCACGCATGCGCTCCATGAGGACCGGGCCGGTCAGGCCGTGTACATCGCCCGGCCAGTTGTCGACTTCGGTAGTGGTGGTCAGTTGACCGCCCGCCTGCATGCCCGTGATCAGCAGTGGTTTGAGGTTAGCCCGGGCAGCGTAAACAGCGGCGCTGTAACCGGCAGGGCCAGAACCCAGAATAATCACACGCGAATGACGTACTTCAGACATGACTCACTCCTATGGCCGCCCGTGTAGAAATAAGGGCGGAACGCCGCTTTACCGGCTGGAATAAAAAGAAACCGCTCACCTGCTCAGGCCAGGTCTGTCACCCGCAGGTCCTGAAAAATGTAGGTGCAGCGTATATAGGCCGCTGAGAGTAAGGAAATACGCATTAACAATCCAGCTCATAGCAGTCCTCTATGTGCTCAAATTCATCATTGGACGTCTTTGTTACAGTTATTGTCGAATCCGCCTCCAGGCTTTCGCCCCGCGCGCAAAGCCGTTAAGGTCGGCCGATTTTCCATTGCCCGGAGCCCACTATGCCCGCCCCTGTTCTATCTGGCCCGCAGTACCTGCGTGAAGGCCTGAAGCTGGTCCTGAGCCCAGGCCTGCGTTTATTTGTGCTGTTGCCGCTGCTGATCAACCTGGTGCTGTTTGTCGGGCTGATTTACTTCTCCGGGCATCAGTTCAGCCTGTGGGTCGACACGCTGATGCCGACGCTGCCCAGCTGGCTGAGCTTTCTCAACTACGTGTTATGGCCGCTGTTTGTGGTGTTGCTCATTTTGATGGTGTTTTTCACCTTCACCATGTTCGCCAACATCATCGCCGCGCCTTTTAACGGGTTTCTCTCGGAGAAGGTCGAAGCCGTGGTGCGCGGGGTCGATAACTCGCCGCCGTTCAGTTGGAGCGAACTGATCGCCATGGTGCCCCGCACACTGGCCCGTGAAATGCGCAAGCTGGGCTACTTTCTGCCCCGCGCGATTGCCTTGCTGATTTTGTCGTTTGTGCCCGTGGTCAACCTGATCGCCGCGCCGTTGTGGCTGATATTCGGGGTCTGGATGATGGCCATCCAGTACATCGACTACCCGGCCGACAACCACAAACTGGGCTGGAACGAGATGCTCGCCTGGCTGCGCCAGAAACGCTGGCAGAGCCTGAGCTTTGGCGGGGTGGTGTATCTGGTACTGCTGGTGCCCGTGGTCAACCTGCTGATGATGCCTGCCGCCGTGGCCGGGGCAACGCTGTTTTGGGTACGTGAGCGGGGCGAAGAAGCCCTGGCCGTGAAAAAGCCATGAAGGGATAAAAAACACGGCTCTCAGCGCTGCATTAAAAACGCTGAGAGCCTTATTGCACCTAAGCTGTCTCCACGCTGTCTACGGTTCAGTCGCCATAAATTCATCATTTGGCTGACACGTAGCCGACACAGATCACGTTGAGACTGGTGCCATGACAACTGCCCTGCATATTTCCCTGATCACCGAAACGTTTCCACCAGAAATAAACGGCGTGGCCAACACCCTTGGGCGTTTGTTTGATGGCCTGCGCGCTCGCGATCACCATGTGGAGCTGGTACGCCCTCGCCAGACCTGCGATGGCAATCAACGCAGTAACGATCAGGTGATGCTGTGCCGGGGCTGGTCTATCCCCGGTTATCCGGGACTGCAGTGGGGCATCGCCTCCACCCGGCGCTTGATGAAGCGCTGGCAAGTACAACGCCCGGACGTGGTGTACATCGCCACCGAAGGCCCGCTGGGATTGTGTGCGCTGCGCGTGGCACGCCGACTCGGTATTGCAGTGGTCAGCGGTTTTCATACCAACTTCCAGCATTACTCCAGCATTTACGGCCTCGGGGTATTTACCCGGCTGCTGACCCAATATTTGCGCTGGTTCCATAACCGCTCGGCGTTGACTCTGGTGCCCAGCGCCAGCCAGCGGCTCGAACTGCAGCGTCGGCACTTTGATCGCCTGGAGCTGCTGGAGCGCGGGGTCGACAGCCGACTGTTCAGCCCGGCGAAACGCCAAAGCGCCTTGCGCCAGAGTTGGGGATTGGGCGAAGACGATATTGCCCTGCTGCATGTCGGTCGCCTGGCACCCGAGAAGAATCTGGGTGCACTCAAGCACTGCCTGGAAGCCTTGCAGGAGCGCTTCCCGCGGCGCCGCTTCAAGCTGATCATCGTCGGTGACGGGCCCAAACGGGCCGCACTGGAAGCCTCGCTGCCGGATGCGTTTTTTTGTGGCGCTCAATCCGGTGAAGACCTGGCCCGCCACTATGCCTGTGGCGACGTGTTTTTGTTCCCGAGCCTGACCGAAACGTTCGGCAATGTGGTGCTAGAAGCCTTGGCTTCGGGGCTGGGCGTTGTGGCTTATGACGCCGCCGCGGCGGGCCAGCATATTCGTCATGGCTACAACGGCGTGCTGGCCATGCCAGGGGATGAATATGCCTGGATCGATGCTGCCGCCTGGCTCCTTGAAGAGCCGGAAACCCTGCGCACCGTGCGTCTCAATGCGCGCCACCATGCCTGTCGCCAGGGCTGGCCGCAAATTATCGAACAGTTCGAAAACCAGTTGCAGCGCGCCTGCCAAAGCCAGACAGGTCCGTTGCCGCTATCTGAATAAACCCGCCCTGACCTGTGCCGCGCGATCGTGAATCAACAATCATGCAGAGCGCTGATGACATAACTTAGAGGCGCAAAAAAAGGCGCCAACAGGCGCCTTTCTTTACTCGCTCACAGGTGAGCGAAGTAGCCGGTATCAGTGCTGATGACCGCCTTCACCGTGCACGTGGCCGTGAGCAACTTCTTCTTCGCTCGCGTCACGTACAGCAACAACCTTTACCTTGAAGTTCAGGCGCTGACCCGCCAACGGGTGGTTGCCATCAACGGTTACGTCGTCGCCGTCCAGATCACGGATGGTCACGATTTGCATTTGGCCGTCCGGCGCGGAAGCGTGGAACTGCATGCCGACTTCCAGTTGGTCAACGCCTTCGAACATGCTGCTGCTCAGGGTGCTGACCAGTTCAGCGGAGTATTCGCCGTAAGCGTCTTCTGGCTCAACGGAAACGTCCAGCTCATCACCGACGTTTTTGCCTTCAAGGGCTTTTTCCAGACCTGGAATGATGTTGCCCGCGCCTTGCAGGTAAACCAGCGGAGCGCCGCCAGCAGAACTGTCAATGACATCACCAGCGTCGTTGGTCAGGGTATATTCGATGGAGACTGCCTTGTTGGCGGCGATCGTCATGGGGCGAGACCTTTTGCAAAATAATAATGAGTTCGCAAGTTTAACCAAGCATTCGCACGAAAGCGAACACAACCAAGACCAACGGATAACTTTGAAAACCTCAACAATCATTGGCTGGCGCCAAGATGAAGAGCAGCACTGGGTTGCTGTGCTCTCCTGTGGCCATACCCAGCATCAGCGCCATCAACCGCCCTGGCAGTCACGCCCCTGGGTGCTGGACCCTGAGCAGCGGGCAAAAAAAATAGGCCAGCCCTTTCGTTGTGGCTGGTGTGCTCAGGAGGCTGATAGCGTTAACCTTGGCAATTGATTCCAGCACATGGCTCGTTTATCGAGTGTTGCTCTTGCACTGCTACGTCAGGAAGCTCGCATGCAAACTTTCTTTATCGCCCCCACTGATTTTGGTGTGGGCCTGACCTCAATCAGCCTCGGCCTGGTCCGTACTCTGGAGCGTGCAGGCTTGAAAGTCGGCTTTTTCAAGCCCATTGCCCAGCCGCACCCCGGCGACACCGGGCCTGAACGCTCGACCGAACTGGTGGCGCGTACCCACGGCCTCAAGCCGCCTCAGCCCTTGGGCCTGGCCCACGTTGAGCGCATGCTCGGTGACGGCCAGCTCGATGAGTTGCTCGAAGAGATCATCAGCCTTTATCAGCAAGCCGCCGTGGGTAAAGACGTGTTGATCGTTGAAGGCATGGTGCCCACGCGCACCGCCAGTTACGCGGCGCGCGTCAATTTGCACTTGGCCAAGAGCCTGGATGCCGAAGTGATTCTGGTGTCGGCCCCGGAAAACGAAGTTTTGACCGAGCTCTCCGGCCGGGTTGAGCTGCAAGCGCAGCTGTTCGGCGGGCCGAAAGATCCGAAGGTGCTCGGCGTGATCCTTAACAAAGTGAAAACCGACGAAAGCATGGAAGTGTTTTCAGCGCGCCTCAAGGAACACTCACCGTTACTGCGGACCGGCGACTTCAAGCTATTGGGCTGCATTCCGTACCAGCCCGAACTCAATGCCCCGCGCACCCGTGACGTGGCCGAGCTGCTCGGCGCGCAGGTGCTGAATGCGGGCGATTATGAAACCCGGCGCATGTCCAAGATCATCCTCTGCGCCCGCACCGTGCTGAACACGCTGCAACTGCTCAAACCCGGCGTGTTGGTGGTAACCCCCGGTGACCGCGATGACATCATCCTGGCCGTCAGCCTGGCCGCCATGAACGGCGTACCGCTGGCGGGTCTGCTACTAACCAGCGACACCAAGCCTGACCCGCGCCTGATGGAGCTGTGCCGTGGGGCCTTGCAAGCCGGGCTGCCCGTGCTGTCGGTGAGCACCGGCTCGTACGACACCGCTAACCAGCTCAATCAGCTCAACAAAGAAATCCCGATCGATGACCGCGAACGCGCTGAAATCATCACTGATTTCGTCGCCAGCCACCTCGACGCGCACTGGCTGCACCAGCGTTGCGGTACGCCACGGGAGATGCGCCTCACGCCTGCGGTGTTCCGCTATCAATTGATCCAGCGCGCCCAGCACGCCAACAAGCGGATCGTCTTGCCCGAAGGCAGCGAGCCCTTGACCGTGCAGGCCGCCGCCATTTGCCAGGCCCGCGGTATCGCCCGTTGCGTGCTGCTGGCCAAGCCTGAAGAAGTTCACGCCGTGGCCAAGGCCCATGGGTTTGAACTGCCGCCGGGGCTGGAGATTCTCGACCCGGATGTGATTCGTGGCCGTTATGTAGAACCGATGGTGGCCCTGCGCAAAACCAAAAGCATCAATGCGCCAATGGCCGAGCAACAACTGGAAGACCCGGTGGTGATCGGCACCATGATGCTCGCGCTGGACGAGGTCGACGGGCTGGTTTCCGGGGTCATCCACTCCACTGCCAACACCATCCGCCCTGCCCTGCAACTGATCAAAACAGCGCCGGGCTGCACCTTGGTGTCGTCGGTGTTCTTCATGTTGTTCCCGGAACAGGTGCTGGTGTACGGCGACTGCGTGATGAATCCGCACCCGTCGGCCACTGAGCTGGCAGAAATTGCCCTGCAAAGCGCTGACTCTGCCGCAGCGTTCGGCATCACCCCGCGCGTGGCCATGATCAGCTACTCCAGCGGCGACTCGGCCAGCGGTGAAGAAGTCGAAAAAGTCCGTGAAGCGACCCTCCTCGCCCATGAAGCCCAGCGCGCACTGCTCATCGACGGCCCGTTGCAATACGACGCTGCGGCCAACGAAACAGTGGCCCGCCAACTGGCGCCCAACAGCCAGGTGGCCGGCCGTGCGACGGTGTTTGTCTTCCCCGACCTGAACACCGGCAACACCACGCACAAGGCCGTGCAGCGCAGCGCTGATTGCGTGAGTTTGGGCCCGATGCTGCAAGGCCTGCGCAAACCGGTGAACGACCTGCCCCGTGGTGCGCAAGTGGACGACATCGTGTACACCATCGCCCTGACGGCGATTCAAGCCGCCAACCGACCTATGGATGTGTAAATGCTGGATTTCCTGCCTGCGCCGTTACGCGGCGTCATTGCTTCATTGTTCTTGGCGATCAACACCATCGTGTGTTGCACGCCGTTGTTTGTGGTTGCGATCTTTAAGCTGTGCCTGCCGTTCAAGCCCGCGCAACGGGTGACCGACGAGTTGATGCGGCACATTCACCAAGCCTGGGTCGGCAACAACAAACGCTGGATGGACCTGCTGGGCAAAACCCGCTGGCACATCAAGGGCCTCGAAGGGCTGGACTATGAGCACTCGTACCTGGTGACCAGCAACCACCAGAGCTGGGTCGACATCATGGTGCTGCAATACGTGCTCAACAAACGTATCCGCCCGCTGAAGTTCTTCCTCAAGCAAGAGCTGATCTGGGTGCCGGTAATCGGGCTGGCGTGGTGGGCGTTGGGCTTCCCGTTCATGAAACGCTACTCCAAGGCCTACCTGGCCAAACACCCGGAAAAGAAAGGCGCCGACCTGGCGACCACGCGCAGAACCTGCGCCAAGTTCAAAAACCAGCCGGTGGGCATTTTCAACTTCGTCGAAGGCACACGCTTCACCGAAGCCAAACACGCCGAACAGCAATCGCCGTTCCGCTACCTGCTCAAACCTAAAGCCGGCGGCATTGCCTTCGTGCTGGATGCGATGGGCGAGCAGTTAAAGTCCATCGTCAACGTAACGATTCATTACCCTGGCGGACGCCCGGGGTATTGGGACTTGCTGTGCGGCAACGTGCGGGACGTAGTGGTGGTATTTGAAGAGCTGGAAATCCCGGCGGAGTTCATCGGTAAAAACTACGACCAGGACCCGGCCTACAAATTGGCGTTTCAGAGCTGGATCAACCAGCTGTGGGAAGATAAGGACCGGTTGTTGGGCGAGTTGCATCGGCAATACCCGGCACAGTGAAGAAGATCAAAAGCCCCTCACCCTAACCCACTCCCTGTATGGACCGGGGACATAGCGAACACTTTGTTCGGAGACATAGCGAACAGTTAACGAAGCTTTTTCCCTGATATTA
>NZ_WIVR01000159.1:0-1159 GCF_009600525.1 Pseudomonas sp. FSL R10-1350 | reverse complement strand
AGCACGAAGTGAACGAGCTGATGCTGATTGGCGGCGCGCAGTTGTACACCCAAGGGCTGGCGGATGCCGACCGCCTGAGCGACTGGCACCATGCCCTGGAAAAACTCGGGCTGCCGTTTGCCACCAGCGCACCCATCAACTGGCTGGAGACAGGCCATGACTAAGCCACTGACGCTGGCCGTGGTCGGCCACACCAATGTCGGCAAAACCTCATTGCTGCGCACCCTCACCCGCGATGTCGGCTTTGGCGAAGTGTCCCATCGCCCCAGCACCACCCGGCATGTAGAAGGCGCACGGTTGTCGGTGGACGGCGAGCCGCTGCTGGAGTTATACGACACGCCGGGGCTGGAAGATGCCATCGCCCTGCTCGACTATCTGGAACGCCTCGACCGCCCCGGCGAGCGCCTTGACGGCCCGGCGCGGGTCGCACGGTTTCTCGACGGCAGCGAAGCGCGCCAGCGGTTTGAGCAAGAAGCCAAAGTGCTACGCCAATTGCTGGCCTCGGACGCCGGGCTGTATGTGATCGACGCCCGCGAGCCGGTGCTGGCCAAATACCGCGACGAACTCAGCGTACTGGCCAGTTGCGGCAAGCCGCTGTTGCCGGTGCTCAACTTTGTCAGCAGCCCGCAGCACCGCGAGCCTGAATGGCGCGACGCCTTGGCCCGGCTCGGCCTGCATGCGCTGGTGCGTTTTGACAGCGTGGCCCCGCCGGAAGACGGCGAGCGCCGCCTGTATGAAAGCCTCGCCTTGCTGCTGGAGCATTCACGCGGCGCGCTGCAACGCTTGATCACTGATCAGGAGGCTCAACGCGAAGCACGCAAACACAGCGCCCTGCGCATGATCGCGGAACTGTTGATTGACTGCGCCGCGTGCCGGCGTAGCGTGGCCAGCGAAAAAACTGTCGAGCAACAGGCCATCAATCAACTGCGCGAAGCGGTTCGCCAGCGTGAACAACGCTGCGTCGAGGCGCTGCTCAAGCTGTACGGTTTTCGCCCCCAGGACGCGGCGGCCAGCGACTTGCCGTTGCTGGACGGACGTTGGGGCGACGACTTGTTCAACCCCGAAACCCTCAAGCAATTGGGGGTGCGCGTGGGCAGCGGGATTGCCGCCGGCGCCGCTGCCGGGGCGGGTGTGGACTTAATGGTCGGCGGCCTGACCC
>NZ_WIVR01000158.1:0-1194 GCF_009600525.1 Pseudomonas sp. FSL R10-1350 | reverse complement strand
GAACCGATTGGGGGATGCTGAAGATACTCGGCGGCCTGTTTGCTGCGCGACAGCGCGGCGTCGAAGACGGGGCGGCCGCTCCTACAGGGTGAAGCCATCGCAGCCTCATTCTTCGGCAGCGACTACAGGTTTTAGCTGGGGTTGCAGATAACGCTTGACCCCTGCTGCCACGCCCGGCGCCTGCAAGCCGATTTCGCGCAACTGACCGCTGATGGGGTTGCGGTAGCCGATGAAGAACAGCCCTTTGGCCACGGTGGAGTGGCCGTGGGCATCCACCGTCGGTTTGCCGTCGGCGGTGAGTGGCGCGGGGTAGTTGATCAGGCTCTCAAGGCCGGTGGTGTAACCGGTGCCCGCGACGATCACGTCGGTGTTCAGCGTGCAGCGCTGTGTACGGTCGAGACCGGTGTGGGCGACGACGCTTTGCTCGTTGAGCTCCAGCACCGGCCCCACCACCTTGATGCGGCCTTGTTTCAGGTCGTCGATCACCGGCATGAACAGCGTCGGGGTCACGCTGCCCAAACCGGAAACGCCTTGCGCCGGTTGTGGCAGGCCGTAGGCCGACAAATCCCCGACCCAGCGCCGCGACAATCCGCTCAATACGGCGTCGCTCCAGCGTGTGGGTAGTCGACGAATCAACGTGCCCAGCGCCGCCAGCGGTACACCGAACAGGCTCTTGGGCAGAAAGTGCGGCGCCCGCCGCACCGACAACGTGACCGACGCGGCATGGGGCACCAGACGGCTGGCAATCTCGCAGGATGAATTACCACTGCCGACCACCACCACGTGCTTGCCCGCGTAGTGGCGAGCATTGCCGAAGTGGGCCGCGTGAACGACCTGCCCGGTAAAGTGCTGCGCGCCTGGCCACTGCGGGATCGACGGCACGCACGAGGTGCCGGTGGCAATCACTAGCGCCTGTGCACGAAACACCCGGTCATCCCGGCAGCGCACTTGCCACAGCCCTGGCCCCGCGAGGTACTCGATATTCACCACCGCGCAGCCGGTCAGCACATTAAAACCGCCACGGGCTGGCAGGGCTGCCAGCTCCTTGGCCAAGTCATCACGGCTTGGCCAGCGCCCTGCCGACCACGGGAAGCGCAGGCCCGGCAAGCTGGAAAACCAGCGCCCGGTGTTCAGGCGCAGGCCGTCGTAGTGGTTGCGCCACACATCCCCCACCGCCTGCGTGCGCTCCAGCAC
>NZ_WIVR01000157.1:0-1331 GCF_009600525.1 Pseudomonas sp. FSL R10-1350 | reverse complement strand
TCGGCGCATTCGGGCAGGTCGGTGTGATGGGCGACGGCGCGGGCGCGAAGCTGGGTTGTCAGCAACAAGCCGCCGCCCGCCCGCACCACGCCGTGGGCATCGGTACGCAGTTCAAAACCTTCGCCACGAGGCGCTCCGCCATCCGGGCGCGGATGGGTCAAAAAGCCCGTGTTCAGCGCTGTGTGCTGATGGTCGGTCATCAGCGTGGCGCTGATCTGGCCGTGGGTGTCATCAAGGCGCAGTTCGTTGTGGCGTTGGCCGTGCAGCTCCTTGCTGCGGATCGGGCTAATGGCCTTGAATTCCGGGAGTTTGTAAGGCGTGCGGTTGATGGCGTGGTAACTGCGGCCAATCACCATCGGCTGGTCGGGGTCCCCATGCAGGAACGCCACCAGCACCTCTTGACCGATGCGTGGCAACGCCACATGGCCCCAACCCGCCCCGGCCCAGCTCTGGCACACCCGCACCCAGCAAGAGCTGCGGTCATCGTTGCGGTCTTCGCGGTCCCAAGGGAACTGCAGACGCACCCGGGCATGCTCATCGCAATAGACTTCTTCATTGGCCGGGCCGACTACGGTGGCGATTTGCGGGCCTTCGATGCACGGCTTGGGCAGCAGCGGGGCTTGCCATTGCAGGGTGTCAGGGATCAGGGTGGCGGTCAGGCTGTAACGGGTGCCGACCCGGCTGTCGGCGGACTCCTCTTCCAAGGCGGTATGCTGCTGCCCGCTGTGGTGGATGTGCACGGCGCGCCAGCCGATGTTCATGTCTTCACGCGGGTGGCCGATCAGATCAAAGGCCAAACCCGGCACCAGCCGTGCATCATCACCCGTCACTTCAACCGTGCGCGCATCGCTGCGCAAGGCCAGCAGGCGGGTGCGGGTAAAGGGTTTACCGGCGTTGTCATGTTTGTAACGACCGGGGTAGTCGTAGCGTTCATAGCCGCTGGATTGATGGTCCAGATGCATCGCTTGTTCTTGTTGTTCCAGGTTGTAACGCGGGTGAGTGAAGGTGTAATCGCGCTGGGTCTGCTCGCTGCTGCGCACGTGCTCGCGGTAAGTAAAACTGTGCAGTGACGGTTGCGCGGGATCGCCGCCGGGGTTGGGCGCGTACACCAGCGGCTCGTCCTGCAAAATGCCGAAGGTGGCGATGTGGTCAGCCAGAATCAACGAATGCCCGGCTTCACTGTGCTGGAAGATCGACAGTAAACCTTCTTCGGCGGCCAGGCGCTGATAAAACGCCAGGTCCAGCTCGCCAGCCTGAACGCAGAATTCGCGTGTTTGATGAGGCTCGGTCAGGCGCTGGGTACACGCGCCCCAGTGGCGATCCTTGAACAA
>NZ_WIVR01000156.1:0-1372 GCF_009600525.1 Pseudomonas sp. FSL R10-1350 | reverse complement strand
GGTGGCGGTGCTCAGTGCCAACCGGGCGCCGTGGGTGCGCTCGCTGGTGTCGGGCACAGAACTGGTGCTGTCGTCAGCGCCGTCGTTCGTGATCGGCCTGGGGTTGTTGCTGGTGTTCGCCTTTGGCTGGCACCTGTTGCCGCCGTCCGGCTCCAACAGCTGGCAAGCCTTGATCCTGCCCAGCGTGGCCCTGGCCTTGCCGGTGGCCGCGGTGCTCAGCCAGGTGTTGCGCCAGGAACTCGAAGACACCCTCGAACAACCCTTTATCGCCATGGCCCGCGCCCGTGGCCTGTCTGAAACCGGGGTGCGCCTCAAGCACGCCTTGCGCCATGCGCTGGTGCCGCTGGTGACCTTGTCCGGCTTTGTGTTTGCCAGCCTGCTGGGCGGGGCGGTGGTGATTGAACTGCTGTTCTCGCGCCAGGGCATCGGCCGCCTGATGCTCGACGCCGCCAACACCAAGGATGTGCCGCTGCTGCTGGGGATCACCCTGCTGGCGGCAGCGATTTATGTGGTCGTGAACTTTCTCGTCGACCTGATCAATCACCTGGTGGACCCGCGAGCGAAAGCCGTGTGACGCCATCTTTTCGCAAGGACTTGCCATGACCGATACCACTTCCTACCGCGCATTGAAGGCGCGTTTCCAACCGCTGTTCGACCAGATCGCGACCGGGGCCATCGACCGCGAGCAGCACCGCGAACTGGCCTTTGACGCCGTCAACCAACTGCGCGAGGCGGGCTTCACGGCGCTGCGTGTGCCGCAGGCTTTGGGCGGCGCGAGCGTCAGCTTGCCGGTGTTGTTCCAGCTGTTGATTGACCTGGCCGAGGCTGACTCCAACCTGCCGCAGATCGTGCGTGCGCATTTCGGTTTTGTAGAGGGGCGCTTGTCCAGCCGCGACGCCGCCTCGCAGGATTACTGGTTTGCCAAGGTGGTGGCCGGGCAGTTGTGGGGCGCGGCCATGGCCGAGCGCAGCGACAGCAGCACCAACTCGGTGTCGCTGGCGCCCAACGACCCGCACAACGAAGACGCGGGCTGGGTGCTCAACGGCGAAAAATATTACTGCACCGGCACTATCTACGCCGATTGGGTGGCGGCGGTGGCGATGCACGACAAAGACTTTTTCAGCGTGGTGGTGGCCGTCGATGCGCCGGGCGTGACCCGTGAAGACGACTGGGACGGTTTCGGCCAGCGCCTGAGCGGCAGCGGCACCACGCGCTTCGACCAGGTCGCAGTGGCCCCAGAACACGTGCTGCGCCGTTTCAAACCCGGCGAGCTGCGCGCCGAATCGTACATCTCATCCTTTTACCAACTGTTCCATCTCGCCACGCTGGCCGGTATCGCCCGGGCCGCCTTGCGCGATGCCACGGCTTTTGC
>NZ_WIVR01000155.1:0-1391 GCF_009600525.1 Pseudomonas sp. FSL R10-1350 | reverse complement strand
GAAATGACCGTGGGTGATGAGATCCGCGTGCTGTCGCCGGGGGATGCCTACTACTTTGACAGCCGTTTGCCGCACCGCATGCGCAATCCGTTTGATGAAGTGTGCATTGTTGTCAGCGCCGTCTCACCGCCCACCTTCTAATCTCTAAACAGGGGCAGCCGTCGTGGCTGCCCCTTTTGCGTGGTGGCGTGCTAAAAAGTCGCTACTGCGCCGTCAGACCTCGGGTCTGCTCCACCTTCAACGCTGCCATCGGTGGATCTGAACGCGCACCCGGCATGCCCGCAGGTTTCATCGAAGTCTTCGAGCAGTTCGATCTCGTGGCCCATTTCGCGCAAGCGTTGCAACGTGTCCGCAGCGAAACGGTTTTCCAGCTTTAACGTGTCGGATGACTGCCCCCAGGTTCGCCCCAGCAACCAGCGCGGCGCACTGACTGCCGCCTGGGGGTTGAGCCCATGCACCACGGCGCGGGTAAACACGGCGCACTGGTTTTGCGGTTGGCCGTCACCGCCCATGCTGCCGTACACCATCACGCGGCCATCGTTAAGGTGAGCCAAGGCCGGGTTGAGGGTATGGAAGGGCTTCTTGCCCGGTTTCAGGCAATTGATGTGAGCCGGATCAAGAGAGAACGACGCCCCACGGTTTTGCCAATTGACGCCGCTGTCCGCCAAGACAATTCCCGAACCGAACTCGTGATAAATGCTCTGGATCATGGAGACGGCGTTGCCGTGCTGATCAATCACGCCCATCCACACGGTGTCGGCGGGGCCCTTGCCAGCGCCCCATGCCGCCGCCTGATGCGGGTTGATGCGCCGGGCCAGATCATCCAAAACAGGGCGCTGTAAAAAGCTCGCCGGGTCGACCTGCATGTGCAAGGGGTCGGTGATGTGCGCGTCACGCACCTTGAACGCCTGTTTGGTCGCCTCGACAGCGGCATGCACGTAGTCAGGCCCGAACGGGTCGGACGTGCTACCGGTGACGCGGTCCATCAGCCCGAGAATCAATAGAGACACCAGCCCCTGGGTGGGCGGCGGCATGTTGTAGACCCGCCCCAGGCTGTGCTCCAGCATCAGCGGACGGCACTCGATGGCTTGATGTTGCTGGAAGTCGGCTCGGCGCAGCGGACTGCCTGCGGCCTGAAGCGCTGCCGACATCTGCTGCGCCAGGTCGCCACGGTAAAAGTCGGCCAGCCCGGCGTGTGCCAGTTGATCGAAGGTCGCCGCCAGGCGCGGTTGCCGGAACAGGCTGCCGATCTCGGGCACTTGACCTGCGTGTAGAAAAGTCTCGGCAAACCCCGATACATCGCGCAGCTCGCCCGCCTTGGCGAGGGTGCTGCGGTGCTGACTGGCGGTCACCGGGACGCCATGGCGGGCGTAGAAAATCGCATCTTCCAG
>NZ_WIVR01000154.1:0-1400 GCF_009600525.1 Pseudomonas sp. FSL R10-1350 | reverse complement strand
TCCTATTAAAAGTGTTCGCGATGTCTCCGAACATTGTGTTCGCTATGTCCCCGGTCCATACAGGGAGAGGGTTAGGGAGAGGGCAGTTTTCAGTCGTTAACACCCACCAAATGCACCACACCGCCCGCCAGGGTCATCACCCCCGGCACGCCCGCCAGTCGCAGAGCGTGAGGGTCAACACGTGACGTGTCGTTTAGCTCCACGCGGATGCGGGTCAACGCCACGCGCTGCTCGGACTTGAGGTTGCTGGCTCCACCAAGGGCCGCGATCACCGCGCTCGCCAGCGTCGACACATTGGGGGCGGGCTCATCCGCCACCAGGTCCGGGGTCAGTGCTTTCCAAAAAGCCTGCTGCAATTTTGCAAACATGTTCAGTTCTCCAGCACCAATGAATGAGCAACGTTAGCCGTTTGCGACGGCTGCAAGGCAGCACGCACCTGCTCTGCACTTTCCAGCCCCAGCACCTGCTGCGCCAACACTTGGCAGTCCTTGAGCGTCAGCTCACGAACCCGCGCTTTAATGGTCG
The DNA here is from genome assembly GCF_009600525.1 of Pseudomonas sp. FSL R10-1350. Lineage (NCBI taxonomy): Bacteria > Pseudomonadati > Pseudomonadota > Gammaproteobacteria > Pseudomonadales > Pseudomonadaceae > Pseudomonas > Pseudomonas sp. FSL R10-1350. The sequence continues at coordinate 875 of NZ_WIVR01000154.1, read as the reverse complement.
GGATCAACGGGACGCTCACCGATAACTCGTCCACGCCCAAGCCGACCAGCAGCGGCACCGCCAACGATTCGGACGCCAGCGCGCCGCACACGCCCACCCACTTGCCGTGGGCATGCGCGGCCTTGACGGTCGTGGCGATCAGGCGCAGTACCGCCGGGTGAAAACTGTCGGCCTGGCTGGCCAGACGCGGGTGGTCGCGGTCCATCGCCAAGGTGTATTGGGTCAGGTCATTGGTGCCAATCGAGAAGAAGTCGACTTCAGGGGCGAACACGTCAGCCATCAGCGCGGCCGCCGGAACTTCAATCATGATCCCAAGCTTGGGCAGCCGGGTAATGCCCAGGCGTTGCGCTTGCTCTTCGAGCAACTGGCGGGCGAGGCGCAACTCGGACACTTGGGTGACCATCGGCAACATAATGTGCAGGCGGGTCAGGTCGGCACTGGCCAGGATCGCGCTGAACTGCTCACGCAGCAGTTCAGGACGCTCCAGACACAGGCGAACCCCGCGCATGCCCAAAAACGGGTTGGCCTCAGGTTCCATCGGCACGTAGGCCAAGGGTTTGTCACCGCCCACATCCAGCGTGCGCACCACCAGGTTGTAGTCAGGGCCAACCGCGCGGGCAATGGCGCTGTAGGTCGCGACCTGTTCGTCGTGGCTCGGCGCGCTGCTGCGCTCCAGGTACAAGAACTCGGAACGCAACAAGCCCACGCCTTCACCGCCCAGGCTCATGCCCTGCTCGGCCTCGGCCAACGAGGCGATGTTGGCAGACACTTCAATGTGCCGACCATCGCGGGTATCCGCCCGCAACGCCGCGTGCGCCAGATCCCGCGCCTGGCGCAGACGCTGCTGCTCGCGCTTGGCCGTCAGCGCTGCAACC
>NZ_WIVR01000153.1:0-1423 GCF_009600525.1 Pseudomonas sp. FSL R10-1350 | reverse complement strand
CCACTGTCAACCCGCTTTTGCCCACTGACACCCGGCTGCATCTATGTATAAGGCCTATTCTAGGAAGCCATAATCGGCTTCTGGCCAACATTTTATGAGCTCGCGATATGCCAATTACAGTTAGGCCTCAAGGGCCGGTAGGAGCGCAGGCATAAATTCGCGACGGTCTGACCTGTGATCAATGTTCTTAAGCATGGGTTGGAGCGGTTTACACCCCGGTGGCAGAACTCTTTGGATCCTTAGCTCATCGCTTTCTCCAGGTCATTGTTCACTTGGCGGCGATAAGTTTGGTCGTTTTGTAACAGCACCCAGATGATGCGCAAGTTGCGGTTGGCTAACCGGACGGCCGCCTCTTTACGGCCCAACCTGGACACCCAGCGTTGCAATCGCCGGTCATCTGGATCCTCTGAATTAGCTTTCACCTGCCTCAACACCGCGTGAGCGCCCTGAATCGCCAAGCTTCGCAAGTAGGCATCGCCATGCTTGCTCATCTTGCCCAATCGGACTTTTTCTCCGCTACTGTTCTGCTTGGGCACCAATCCAAAGTAAGCAGCGAACTGCCGCGCGTTGGCGAAGCGCTCAGGCTCGGTTTGTTTAGCGATCACTGCTGTAGAAATAATCGGACCGATACCGCGTACGGTCATCAGCCGCTTGGCTGTTTCGTCATTTTTTGCAGCTGTTTCCAGTCGACCGGTCAGCACGTTGATACGCTCGCCCAACTGACTCCATTCGCCCAGTAACTCATCAATTAATTCGCGCAACATGTCAGGCAATGGCTGAGTGGCATCTTCCAGAATGCGGGGGATGCCTTGGCTAAACGCGGAATCGCCCTGCGCCATGGCAAGACCGTGTTCCAACAGTAAACCGCGCATCTGATTACTCATTGCCGTGCGACGGCGCACGTAACCTTGCCGAACACGATGCAGAGCTTGCATAGCCAAGGCTGCAGCACTCTTGACCGGTACCGACGAGATGCTGGTATCTCTGCCTGCGCGCAATATGGCCAGTGCATCGTTACGATCGTTCTTTGGGCCGCTGCGGTGATTGGCGACATGCTGGGCTGGCAATATCCGGACAGGATTGCCTTGAGTTTTCAGCAGTTGCGCCCATGCCTGAGCCCCCGGCCCGGTCTCCACCAGCACGGTTATGCTTGTTGGCAGCTTACGAAGAAATGCATGAAAGGACTCACGCGAATTGATGCGTTCCTCATACACCGTAAGGCCAGCAGCATCCTGACCAGCCACCTGGAAGACCCTTTTAGCCAGGTCTACGGCAATGACGGTGCATTTCAAAACATCGGTTGGCACGTACTGATTGGTCGTCGTATTCTTTTTCATGGACTCGCCCTCGCTGTCGTTGGCTTCTAATAGAATGCCACCGTGGCGCACAGACGCCTCGGCTTGGGCGAGTCCATGTAATTACA
>NZ_WIVR01000152.1:0-1540 GCF_009600525.1 Pseudomonas sp. FSL R10-1350 | reverse complement strand
GCCGCGCACCTCGGCCACCTTCGCCCCGCCACCGGGCGGCCCGAGCCACTGGGACGCCCGCTTGGGCGTGTATGTGCTGGATGACCAGAGCAACATCTTTTATCGCCAACGTACCTACTACCGCTGGGACAACGGCTGGAGCCGCGGGATCAGCCCGAACGGGCCCTGGGAAGAAACCGACACCAGCGGCGTACCGCCGGGGTTGAGCCGGCAGTTCAAGTAACGCCTCGGATTACCTTTTGTAGGAGCTGCCGCAGGCTGCGATCTTTTGATCTTTTTAAAAAAAGCGCCTGCATAGCGGTAGGATGGCCAACTCACTACACAAGGAACCCGCCATGAGCCTCTTCGATTTCAAGCAAGTTGATGTGTTTAGCACGGTGGCCCTCAAGGGCAATCCGGTAGCGGTGGTGTTGAATGCCGACGGCTTGAGCGATGAGCAAATGGCCGATTTCGCGCGCTGGACCAATCTCAGTGAAACCACGTTTGTACTGAAACCACAAAACCCCGAGGCGGATTATCGGCTGCGGATTTTTACCACGCTGCGCGAGTTGCCATTTGCCGGGCACCCTACGTTGGGCAGTTGTCATGCCTGGCTGGAAGCCGGTGGCAAGCCACGTGGTGAGGAGATCATTCAGGAGTGTGCGGTAGGCCTGATCCGGGTCCGTCGCAACGCTGGGCAATTGGCCTTTACCGCGCCGCCTCTGTTGCGTACTGGGCCGGTCGATGAGGCGTTGTTGCAGCGTGTGTGCCAAGGCTTGGGCATTGAGCCGCACGCTGTGCAGCAAGCGCGCTGGGTCGATAACGGGCCGGGCTGGCTGGCGCTGCTGCTGGCGGATCGTGAGCAAGTGCTGGCGATTAAGCCGGACTACTCGCAATTACACGGTCTGGCATTGGGTGTGGTAGCGCCTTGGTCGGCTGAGCGTGATGGCGCTGAGGCGCAGTTTGAGGTGCGGGCCTTTCTGGCCGGCGACGGCATGCAGGAAGATCCGGTCACCGGCAGTTTGAACGCCGGGTTGGCGCAATGGTTGATCGCTGACGGCCTGGCGCCGCAGCGTTATGTGGCCAGTCAGGGCACGGCCTTGGGGCGGGCAGGGCGGGTGTTCATTGAGCAGGCTGGCGAGGACATCTGGGTCGGTGGCGCGGCGGTGACGTGTATCTCCGGGACGCTGAGCCTTTGACCCCCGTCAGGCACTTTTAGCTTTTGTGATGCGCTTGGGCTTGGCCTTGCTGGCCGGGCTTTTGCGTTTTTTCTTCCAGGGCTGTGTTACGCCCGCCGGGCTGGCCGGGCCGCTGATGGTCATGCTCATGCCGCTGCAGCGCTCGATGTGTTTGCTCATCCAGGCGGCCTGCTTGGCGACGAAGATCTCAAGGGGCATTTCGCCACTTTGCACCATGTCCAGCGCCTGTTCCCAGATGGCGGTGGTGCCGGGGTCGGCGATGGCGCGGGGCACCGCGTCGATCAGGCTGAAGGCTGGGGGCGTGGCGGCCAGCGCCTTGCCGTTTTTGATCAGGTAGCCGCGGTCGAGCAAGCCTTGAATGA
>NZ_WIVR01000151.1:0-1587 GCF_009600525.1 Pseudomonas sp. FSL R10-1350 | reverse complement strand
CTGGGGCCACCGGCTCTGGCTGTAGCAGCGGCTCGGGCTCAGGCAGAGGCTCGGGGGCCAGCAACAGTTGCGAGACGTCGAATTCCACAGGCGCGGCCCGTGGCGCCACCCGCCCGGAAGGTTCCAGCAGTTCGTTGAGGTGCGCGACATACGCGTCGATATCGGCCGGGCCGACGTTGTCACTGCCCGGCGTGGCAATGCGCATCAACAAGTCAGTGCCCTGCAGCAAGGCATCAATGTGTTCGGGATGCAGGCGCAAACGGCCTTCTTGCGCGCTGACCAGGCAGTCTTCCATCACGTGGGCCACGCTGACGCCCGCATCCACGCCGACAATTCGCGCTGCGCCCTTGAGCGAGTGGGCGGCGCGCATGCAGGCTTCCAGCTGGTCGGCCTGGGTCGGGTTGCGCTCAAGCGCCAGCAACCCCTCATTCAGCACCTGCGTCTGGGCCTCAGCCTCCAGGCTGAACAGTTCAAGCAGCGACGCGTCGCGCATTTGCTCGGGGGTCATGTCAGGCTCCGGGTAATTGCGCCAAGCAGTTGTTCTTCATCCAGCCAGCGCAGGCTGCGGTTTTTCCAGGCCAGCACACCCCGGGTGTATTTCGCGCTGGCATGCTCGCCCGACAGCGAGGCGGCGTTCAAAGCGCGTTCTTCAATGTTGTGGACACCGTCGACTTCATCCACCGGCAACACTACCGGGCCACCATGGGCGGCCACGATCAGCATGCGCGGCATCACCCGCTGCGAAGGGGTAATGGTCACCGTAGGGTCCAGCCCCAACAGGTCAACCAGCGACAAACACGGCACCAGCGCACCGCGCACGTTGGCCACCCCTTGCAGGGCCCGCGAACGCTGGTGCGGCAACGAGTGAATGGCTTGCATGCGCGCCACTTCGTCGAGGCACACCGTGTTCAGGCCCAGCCATTCACCGCCCAGACGGAACACCACCAGCGAACGTGTGGCAACTTTTTGCTCAGCCATTGGCTGGGCGTTGTGTTCATCAGGCTCTTGCTCAAACGAGTAGCGATCCAGCAAGCGCGTGGCGGCAGCGGAATACACCGCGCAATTGCGGCAATGGATATGCTCCGGCAACTTCGGGCAAGACTTGTCGCCAAAGATGCCGATGCGGTTCCAGCAGTCATCAATGGTCTGGGCTTCGTCATGGATCAAGCCTTGGGCGAATAAACCTCTCATTGTTTGCGCTCACTGTGAACCGAACGTTCATGACGGGCAGCGCGCTCCTGCAAGCGCTGGGCGCCTGCTGCGTCACCTTGGGCAGCCAAGAGAGCGGCCAGGTGCGCCAGCGCTTCTGAATGCTGGGGTTCCAGGTACAGCGCCTTGCGATAGAAACTCTGCGCCTGCGCCGCTTGATCTTCAACATCGCTGAGCAGGCCCAGCCAGTAGAACACCTGAGCGTGCGGTCCATGCTGTTGCAAAAACTGCTCGCAAGCCTGGCGGGCGTCGCTGCTTTTGCCTTCGTTGGCCAACGCGGCAATGTGCGCCAGCAAGGCCGCCCCCGTGCACGCGGCGGGGGTTGGCGCGACAGGTATTGGCGCACGAGGTGCAAAGGGCCGTGGGGCAGACACTGGC
>NZ_WIVR01000150.1:0-1625 GCF_009600525.1 Pseudomonas sp. FSL R10-1350 | reverse complement strand
GTAGGAGGGGCCGCCCCGTCTTCGACGCCGCGCTGTCGCGCAGCAAACTGGGTCTAGAGTTGAAGAGCGCGCGCGGGGACAGAGTTCGTCGCTAGCACTGGTGTGTCCGCACCCGAGTAGGAGAGTGATCCGCACGGTATCGGCGTAGAGTCGCTGAAGGCACGGCATGCCGTGACCTCGTATAAGAGAGTGAACCCTTTCGCCACCGTGTTCCCCCGCGCGCGCTTTTCAATCCTGCGAGGAATTGTCATGGCGCGCAAGAACCAAAAACGCTTTGAGATTATCCATCACGACTGTGCCGGCATTGATGTTGGCAGTCGTGAGCATTGGGTTGCGGTCAATCCTGATCGAGCCGACCCTCCTGTTCGAAAGTTTTTGACCTTTACCGATGACCTGATCGCATTGGCCGACTGGCTTGCTTCATTGCAAATCAAGGTCGTCGCGATGGAAGCCACAGGCGTTTACTGGATCCCTCTTTTTGAAGTACTGGATGCACGAGGATTTGAGGTGTACCTGGTCAATTCCCGGGCGACACGCCAGACCTCGGGGCGCAAATCTGATGTCTTGGACTGCCAATGGATCTGGCAACTTATGACACACGGTTTGTTGAGCGGGGCTTTTCGCCCTGCAGACGAAGTCTGCTCGATGCGTTCGCTGGTGCGTCAGCGCGCCAATAAAGTCGCCGACCAGGCCAAAACGATCAATCGCATGCAGAAAGCCTTGAGCCAGATGAATATCCAGTTGGCCAATGTCATTAGCGACATTACTGGCGTAACCGGGATGAAAATTCTTCAGGCCATCAATCACGGTGAGCGCGATCCTCATGCCTTGGCGGCGTTGCGTGATCGACGCATCAAGGCCGATCACGCCACTATCGCGCGAAGCTTGCACGGCAATTGGCGTGTGGAACACTTGCATTCGTTGCGTCAGGAATTGGCGTGCTACGACTTCCTGGAAACGCAGATTGCCGACTGTGACCATGCCATCGCGCAAGCACTGGGGCTGTTACCCATGCGTCAGGAAGAAGTACCAGCAGCACGTAAGGTACTTCGCAGCGCTCATCGATCGGCGGCAGAGCAGACGGTGCTGCATCAGGCATTAGGTCGCGTGATGGGCGTGGATTTAACCGCCATTCCGACAATCGGCGTCGATACGGCTTTGGTGCTGGCAAGCGAGCTGGGGCCTGATCTATCGCGTTTTCCCACCTCGCAACACTTCTGCTCTTGGTTGGGAGTCGCGCCGCCAACTCGAATATCGGGTGGCAAGTCCCTTCCCGGCAGAGGACCGAAGGTCATCAATCGAGCGGCTCAAGCGCTCAAGCAATCGGCCTCCAATGCCCGAAACGACAAAAGTTTTATCGGTGCAAGTCACCGTGCAAGGTTAAGTCGAATGGACACAGGTTGCGCCGTCAAAGCCACCGCCCATCAACTGGCGCGTCTGATCTACGCCATGCTGACCAAAGGCCAGCCATATGTGGAGCAAGGGCTCGAGGCGTACGAAGAGAAGAGTCGCAGCCGGCAGTTGCGAGCCTTGGAGCGCAAGGCACACAAGCTGGGATGGAGGCTGGAAAAAGTTGGGTAGTTTTTTTGAATAAAAACAATGGGTTATTTTATGTTTGATAAGAG